>NZ_JBEXUE010000009.1:0-34271 GCF_040614275.1 Streptosporangium sp. NPDC006013 | reverse complement strand
GGCGTCTGGAAGGACCTCACCGACAACGTCAACTCCATGGCCAACAACCTGACCTACCAGGTCCGCAACATCGCCGAGGTCACCACCGCCGTCGCGTCCGGCAACCTGACCCGCAAGATCGACGTGAACGCCCAGGGCGAGATCCTCGCCCTGAAGACCACCATCAACACCATGGTCGACCAGCTCTCCTCCTTCGCCTCCGAGGTCACCCGGGTCGCCCGTGAGGTCGGCTCCGAGGGCCAGCTCGGCGGCCAGGCCCGGGTCGAAGGCGCCGAGGGCATCTGGAAGCGCCTCACCGAGAACGTCAACGAGCTCGCCGCACGCCTCACCACCCAGGTGCGTGCCATCGCCGAGGTCACCACCGCCGTCGCCACCGGTGACCTGACCCGCTCCATCACCGTCGACGCCGAGGGCGAGATCGGCGAGCTGAAGGACAACATCAACATGATGGTGGCGGTGCTGCGCGACACCACCACCGCCAACCAGGAACAGGACTGGCTGAAGTCCAACCTGGCGAGGATCTCCCGCCTCATGCAGGGCCATCGCGACCTGATGGAGGTCGCCAAGCTCATCATGAGCGAGCTGACCCCGCTGGTGTCGGCCCACTACGGCGCCTTCTACCTCGCCGAACCCACCGGCGACCACGACCTGCACCTCATCGCCGGATACGGCGTACGCTCCGGCAACGGCCCCCGGCAGCGGTTCGCCACCGGCGAGGGCATCGTGGGCCAGGCCGCGCTGGAGGGCAGGGGGATCATCCTCGGCAACGTGCCCGCCCGCTACCTGACCGTCGACAGCGGTCTCAGCACCTCCACACCCGCGCAGATCGTCGTGCTGCCGGTCCTGTTCGAGACCCAGGTACTCGGTGTGCTGGAGCTGGCCTCGTTCAGCGAGTTCAGCGAGATCCACCACGACTTCCTGAACCAGCTCGTCGAGACCATCGGTGTCACGATGAACACGATCATCGCCAACTCCCGTACCGAGGACCTGCTGACCGAGTCGCAGCGCCTCACCACCGAGCTGCGGGAGCGTTCCGACGAGCTCCAGCGCCAGCAGGAGGAGCTGCGCCGCTCCAACGCCGAACTGGAGGACAAGGCGGCGCTGCTGGCCAAGCAGAACCGGGCCATCGAGATCCAGAACTTCCAGATCGAGCAGGCCCGGCGCACGCTGGAGGAGCGCGCCGAGCAGCTCGCGGTCTCCTCGCGCTACAAGTCCGAGTTCCTCGCCAACATGTCCCACGAGCTGCGCACCCCGCTGAACAGCCTCCTCGTGCTGGCCAAGCTGCTCACCGAGAACGCCGACGGCAACCTCACCGCCCAGCAGGTGGAGTTCGCCAGGACGATCCACGGCGCCGGGTCGGCCCTGCTCCAACTGATCAACGACATCCTCGACCTGTCGAAGGTCGAGGCGGGGCGGATGGACATCCATCCCCAGCAGATCTCCCTGCCCAAGCTCGTCGACTACTTCGAGGCCACCTTCGCCCCGCTGGCCCAGGACAAGGGCCTGTCGTTCACCGTCGAGGTCGACCCGTCGATACCGCAGGAACTCCGCACCGACGAGCAGCGCCTCCAGCAGGTGCTGCGCAACCTGCTCTCCAACGCGATCAAGTTCACCCCCAAGGGCGAGGTACGGCTGCGCGTGATCCACGCCGGTCGCTCCGTCGCCTTCGTGGACGACACCCTGCGCGGCGCCGACGGCATCCTGGCCTTCGAGGTGGTCGACACCGGCATCGGGATCGCCTCGGACAAGCTGGAGGTCATCTTCGAGGCGTTCCGCCAGGCCGACGGCACCACCAGCCGGAAGTACGGCGGGACGGGCCTGGGTCTGTCCATCTGCCGCGAGATCGCCCGCCTGCTCGGCGGCGAGATCCACGTGATCAGCAAGGTCGGCGAGGGCAGCACCTTCACCCTCTACCTGCCACCGTCCTACGGCGGTCCGCTGGCCTCACGGGACGGTGGGGCGAGCGCCCCCAGTTCCTCCCCCCGCAACCCGGCGCTCATCGGCGTGCTCGAAGGCTCCGACGACCTGCCGGAGCTGGTGCGGGGCGACGACATGCCCCTGCCGCATTTCCCCCCGCAGGGCGAGGGCAAGCCGTGGAAGGGCGACGACCCGCTGACCGGGGCGAAGATCCTGATCGTGGACGACGACATCCGCAACGTGTTCGCACTGACCAGCGTGCTCGAACGCTACGGCTCCACGGTGATCTACGCGGAGAACGGCCGCGAGGGCATCGAGCAGCTGGAACGTAACGAGGACGTCGCCCTCGTCCTGATGGACATAATGATGCCGGAGATGGACGGCTGGGCCACCACCTCCGCGATCCGCCGGATGCCCCAGTTCGCGGACCTGCCGATCATCGCGCTGACCGCTAAGGTCATGCGAGGCGACCGGGAGAAGAGCATCGCGTCCGGCGCCTCCGACTACGTGCCCAAGCCCGTAGACGTCGACCGCCTGCTGGAACGGCTACGCGGCTGGCTGACCAGGGGCAAGCCGGCCGGTGACTCCGACGAAGGCGTGTGATCGATGCCGGATAGAGCCAAGATCCTCCTGGTGGACGACCGGGAGGAGAATCTGATCGCGCTGGAGGCCATTCTCAGCTCGCTCGACCTGATACCGGTCCGGGCGAAGTCCGGGGAGGAGGCGCTGAAGGCCCTGCTCGGCACGGAGTTCGCGCTGATCCTGCTCGATGTCCGCATGCCGGGCATGGACGGGTTCGAGACGGCGGCCCACATCAAGCGCCGCGAGCGCACCCGCAACATCCCGATCATCTTCCTCACCGTGGTCGACAGCGCGCCCGACTACGCCTTCCGCAGCTACGCGGCGGGCGCCGTCGACTACCTCACCAAGCCTTTCGACCCGTGGGTGCTCCGGGCCAAGGTCGCGGTGTTCGTGGAGCTCTACAACATGAACCGCAGGCTGGCCGAGCAGGCCGCCATGCTCCGCGAACACCTCTCCGCCGAGCTGCCGCCCGGCGAGGCGGACGAGCAGGCGACCGTGCTGCCCGAGCTGTCCAAGCGCCTGGCCGCGGTCGAGAACGAGCTCGCCCGGGTCACCGAGCTGGCACGCAAGAACGGCGCCCCGGGCCTCGTCGGCTCGATATCCGACCTGACCAACCGCCTCAACCACCTGCGCGCCGGCTTCGACGCCCTCACCTGACCGGGGTTTCCGGTCCGCGACACCGGCTCGCCGAGCGCGAACCTCAGCGGCGGGCGCGCTCCAGAGCGTCCCAGAAGCCGCGGCGCAGGGCGTGACGGACCTCGTCGTGCAGGAGGAAGTCGATCGGCAGCGAGGAGCCCTGGAGCAGCCGTGCCTCCAGGTCCGAGGGCATCCGGGGCTTACGGGCGAGAACCGCCTCCAGCCACAGGGCGGGGGCGTCCTTGGCGACGGACTCGCCGAAGTCGTGGCCTTCCTTGTGCGCGGCCTTCACCGCGTCGGAGAGGGTCGTCGCGGCACCGTTCCCGGTGCTCTGCACCGGCACGGGGGCCGACTGAGGACCGGTGTAGGCGCCCATCTGCGACGCCTGGTAGCTCGGCATGCCGCCGGTGTTGCCCAGCGAGTACTGCGGGGCGGGCTGCAGCGGGCCGGTCGAGCCGTTGACGGCCGCGTGCGACGGCGTGGGAGCGGGCGAAAGCGGCGGCATCTGGGGTGGCGGGGCGGCCGGAGCGGCCGGTGTGACCGGGGTCGCCGGCGACTCCTGGGTGTAGCTCGGATAGGCGGAGGGCAGCGCGTGCTGGGCATGGGCCGCACGGGGTGCCTGAACCGCGGGGACCGGGCTGGTCACCGGGCTGGTGACCGGGCCGGCCACCGGGGAGCCGTTGCTGCCGCGAGTCGCGACGGAGTGGCCGTTGGTACCGTGCTGGTGGCCGTTGACCGCCAGGGGAGGCGCCTCGTCGCCGATCAGGCTGACGTGCGGCCGCAACTGGCCGGCACCTATCTCGATCAGGTCGTCGCACTCCTGGCGGAGCGTGCGGGAGACGGCCCAGCTGCCGTCGGCGCTGATGTGCACCACGGTGACCCGGATACCGAGATCCTGGGCGTCGCAGACGACCTGCGCCAGGTCCTCGTCGCCGCTGACCACGACCGCGTCGCAGACCGCGCCGTTGCGGGCCAGCGTCATCAGGTCACGGTGGACCTGGGCGTCGACGCCCTCGCGGCGGCCGGGGCGGATGCGGGACAGGCGGAGCTTGAGGCCGGGGATGTCGGCCAGCGTGTCGTGCTCGGGAGTACGCCTGCCCTCCACCGTCGCCTCGTACCAGTAACAGCGGAGCAGCGGCAGGCCGGTGCGCTCTCTCGACAGCTTGTTGAGCAGTTGGAGCAGCCCCGGGTAATCCCAGGAGACCGCCTCGCGGTGGCGGGTTCCGTGCACCGCCATCGCGCCGTCGGACAGCAGGTAACCGGCGTCCACGAACAGCGCGCAACGATCCACCTGACACCGCCCTTCCTACGTGGCCCGATCCGCTGGCTCAGACAAGCCCGAAAGAGCCCAGACAGACGGCCCTTCCTCAGGGTAATCAAGCGGCTGACCATCCGAAGGTGAATCCCGACGATTCCACCCGCGCTCGACCATACGCCGGACCGTTTACGCAGACCGTACCAGTTTGTCCCGTTCGTCAACCCCCTCTGCGGGGTGCTATACGCCATCCGTCTTCGAGGTCCCGCACCGCGTCCGTCGTACCGGAGGCCCGGCCTTCTCGAACGCGCCTCACGGAGCGGTCCGCACGCTCACCGCCGCCACGCCGAAAAGCAGGACGTCCTGGTGCGTGCTGAGCTCCAGCACCGGGGCACGGCCGAGGCGTGCCCGGAAGCGGTCCACGTCCGTGCCGAAGGTCGCGCGGGCGCCCCTCGCCCCGGTGGCGGATCCGTCGAAGGGATTGCGCGGGTCCCGCTCCCCTCCGGCGGGCCGGAGGGTCCGGCCACCGAGCCTCACCCGATCACCCGCGACGCCCGCGTCACCCTCCCAGGTCACCAGGTCCACCTTCGCGGGCGCGTCGGCGGGTGTCAGACCTCCGAGCGGTATCCGCATCGAGCGATGCCCCCGCTCCAGCACCGTCGCGGTGTCGAGCACGACGGTCTGGCTGTACGGTCTGCGCGGGTCGGCCACGATGATCACCAGGCTCCACCCGGCATGGCGCGAGACGCCCGGCCTTATCGAGGCGTCGGCCACCCAGTACGTCCCGCGTGCCCTGCCCAGCAGCCGCGTCACATCGGCGAACGCCTGGTAGCCCCGCCCCACGGGCAGCTCTCGCTCCACCACCCGCGCGGCCCTGACCTGCCGGTACTCCGTCTCCCCCGGCACCTTGAGCTTGATCCGCCCGCTGGGGGGCGCGCTCGCCGACCAGTAGAGTCCCGCCCAGACCACCTTGCCGACCGCCGGCAGCACGAGCCGGGCGGCGCTCGATGAGCTCGTCGACGGATCCCCGTCACGATCGAGGGGACGCATCTCCCAGCTGTTGTTGTCGCGCCGGTTGCCCTGCCCCGCGCGAGCCGCCTCGCACCCGGGTTCCGAGGGCGCGCAGCTCAGCAGGGTGTTGCCGATCGCGGAGACGGCCACCCGGCCGTCGGTGGCGAACCGTGCCGGAGCGCCCTCCGCCCGTACGCCGCCGCGCGACCTGGCGGCCACCCGCGTCCCCGCCGTGGAGACCGTGACCGAGGGCGCCGCCCCGTAGGGCGCGTCGTCCGACACCAGGACTCTCAGGAAGACCGCCGTGGCCCGGCCCGCCGGCAGCGGACCGCGGACGCACCGGGCACCTCGCCGCCACGCCCGGCAGGACCAGCCGTCGACCGTGCCGACCGGCGCGACGGCACCGACGGAGTGTCCCCCGCGGGATCCGGACGGCAGCGTCACGCCTCGCGGCAGCCCGACGTAGGCGACGACCTCCTCGCTCTGCCCACGCCCCGCGTTGCGCAGCCGCACCGCCACGATGCCGGCCTCGGACCTGATCAGGGCACCGAGCGCGTCGATCCTGGCCACCAGGCGGGGCGCGAGCCAGGAACCCGTCTGGCCGTCCTGCCCCGTTCCCGTCGGCCCCGGCCCGGTCTCGACCGGCTCGCCGGCGCCGGCCCCGCCGCTCTCACCTCCGGACGCCTTCGGCTGCCCGGAGAGTGTCGGTACGACGCCGGGGAGCGCCGGGGCCATGACGATCGGCTCGGAGGCCGCGTTCGGCGGGGGCGCGGGCTCCGAGCCCGACACCAGCACGAGTGCGGCCACCATCGCGACCGCGGTGGTGACCGCACCGGCCGTGACGGCGCGCCGCACGGATCGGGGAGCCTGCCGCCAGCGGCCGGGCAGCCCGCCCCCCGTCGTGACGCCCATCCTGCCGAGCGCCGCCAGATAGGCGGGGAACACGGGACCGACGATGAGCGGGCCGATGACGGAGCGGATGCTCTGGCCGATGCCGGTCAGCTCCGTGAGCACCGCGCGGCAGCCCGAGCAGCCCTCCAGATGCTCGTCCACGATCCTGCTCTGTTCCCTGGTCAGGCCGCCACGGATGTGGTGGCCCAGCCTGGCCAGTGCGGGCCGGCACTCTGGCGCGGTCGTCTCGGCCAGGTGGATGCGCAGGCACGCCTGGCGCATCCCCTCCCGCGCCCGGTAGGCGAGCGCGGCCGCGCCGTTCACCGTCAGGCCGAGCAGGAGTCCGGTGTCGTCGGGCCTGGCCCTCTCGACCTCGGCGTGCCACAGGACGAGCTGCCACCTCTCCGGCATGGACGAAAAGGCCCTGGCCACCGGCGAGCCCTCCAGATCCGCCGCGTCGGAGGTGTCGCCGACGGTACGGCGGAGGGCGGTGAGCAGGTGGACGCGGAACGCCTGCTCCGGGCCGTCTCCCTGGTCGATCACGTGGTGGACCGCCGCGAACGTCTCCTCGACAACGCCCTCGACCCCGCTCTCGACGGGGAGGAGCAGGCGGGCCAGCGCGTACGCCGCGGGAGCGTGCCGCTGGTGGAGCACCCGGTAGGCGGCCACGTCGCCGTTCCTGGCGGCAGCCAGCAGTTCAGCGTCGCCTTGAGATGCTTCCACACCCATTGTGACCTCACCATTACCCGGAGTTGCCTGCCGGATAATCTCGCAGTCCGCGCCGCACGTAAACCCGGATCGCACTTTTGCCATCCGGCGGCCGGATCGGCGCCGCTTCCCGGCGGCCCCGGATCGGGCGGCCTTCCGGATCGCCCTAACCTTGGTGCCATGAGCGATCGCGAGAACCTGCTGGCAGAGATCAAGGGCAAGGGCGTGGTGCACGGCAAGGTCGTGCTGTCCTCGGGCAGAGAGGCCGACTTCTACGTGGACATGCGCCGGGTGACCCTCGACGGGCAGGCGGCGCCGCTGGTGGGGCGGGTCATGCTGGACCTCACCGAAGATCTCGATTACCAGGCGGTCGGCGGGCTGACGCTGGGCGCCGACCCGGTGGCGACCGCCATGCTGCACGCGGCGGCCGCGCGGGGCAGGACGCTCGACGCGTTCGTGGTGCGCAAGGCGCAGAAGGCCCACGGCATGCAGCGCCGGATCGAGGGGCCGGATGTGGCGGGGCGGAGGGTGCTCGCGGTGGAGGACACCTCCACGACCGGCGGTTCCCCGCTGACCGCGGTGGAGGCGCTGCGCGCGGCGGGCGCCGAGGTCGTGGCGGTCGCCACGATCGTGGACCGGGGAGCCTCCCAGGCGATCGCCGACGCCGGGCTGCCGTACCGGACCGCCTACACCCTGGCCGACCTCGGCTTGGAGTAGAGGATCGACCGGCGCCTCGCGGGTCTTCCCCGGAAGGGCCCTGTTTCTGTCCCCGGGGCAGGCCGCGGTGACCTTCTCCACCTCGCGAGGTGCCGTCCGGCCGATCCTCGCCACGGCGAGGATCCACAGCGCACTACCGGTTTCGGGAGGCCGTGAACTCCTGGCGCTCCCCCGCCCCGCCGGGTGCCCGGACCGTCCCGTTCACCTGGACCCGGACCGCGGCCGAGTCGGCCAGCACGACGTCGACCTTGGGGTCGAAGGACTGGAACTGCTCGCCCTTGGCCATCTCCCGGTCGAGCAGCACATCGCCCCCGGTGACCTTCAGGAAGACCGTGGGGCAGTGCTCCCGCAGGCACTCGACGAGAACCGTCGGCACCCGCTCGGCAGTGGCGGAGGCGGTCGGAGAGGCGTCCGCAGGCGACGTGGTGGTGGCCGGCGCGGCCGACGGGTCCGTCTCGGCGCCGGAGCCGAGACTGCCGATCAGCGAGAGGACCCCGACCACGATCAGGGCGACGAGCGCCAGCGCCGCCAGTCCGGCGAGGACCAGGCGGGCGATACCCATGGGGTCAGACCTGTGGCGTCCCACACAGTGGAGATTAGCGGTTCGTGAGGATATTTCACGACTGACCTGGCGAATCAGCACCGAAGCCCCGAAATCCTAGAAGATCCCCTATAACCAACCAGGTCATACTGGAGATCCCGTACCGGCGAGCACCAGGAGTCCTCCGGAAGTTTCCTGCCGGTGGGCGCCGAGACCATGCCGAGGCCACATCCGTACGCCCCGAAGTGGTGGTGGAGCTATCCGGTTGGGAAGGAACCCGGAATACTGGCCCATGGGCAATGTCTTCATAGCCCCGTGCCAGCTGCCCACAGCCGTCTCCAGGAGATGACACGATGCCCATCGCGACCCCAGAGGTCTACGCCGAGATGCTCGACCGGGCCAAGGCGGGAGGTTTCGCCTACCCGGCCATCAACGTGACCTCGTCACAGACCCTCAACGCCGCACTCAGGGGTTTCGCCGAGGCGGAGAGCGACGGCATCGTCCAGGTGTCGACCGGCGGCGCCGATTTCCTCTCCGGTACCACGGTCAAGAACATGGTGAGCGGCTCGGTGGCACTGGCGGAGTACGCCCGTGTCGTCGCGGCCAACTACCCGGTGACGATCGCCCTGCACACCGACCACTGTCCCAAGGACAAGCTGGACGGTTTCGTACGCCCGCTGCTCGACATCTCCCTTGAGCGGGTGGCCAGGGGCGAGGACCCCCTCTTCCAGTCGCACATGTGGGACGGCTCCGCCGTGCCGCTGGACGAGAACCTTGAGATCGCCAGGGAGCTCCTGGAGAAGACCGCCCGCGCGAAGATCGTCCTTGAGGTGGAGATCGGCGTCGTCGGCGGCGAGGAGGACGGCGTCGTCGGCGAGATCAACGAGAAGCTCTACACCACCCCCGAGGACGCCCTCGCGACCGCCGAGGCCCTGGGCCTGGGAGAGCGCGGCCGCTACATGCTCGCCGCGACCTTCGGCAACGTGCACGGCGTCTACAAGCCCGGCCACGTCAAGCTGCGGCCGAGCGTGCTCAAGGAGATCCAGGACGCGGTCGGCGCCAAGTACGGCAAGGAGAAGCCGTTCGACCTGGTCTTCCACGGCGGCTCGGGCTCGCTGCTCGAGGAGATCCACGAGGCCATCGCCTACGGCGTGGTGAAGATGAACATCGACACCGACACGCAGTACGCCTTCACCCGCCCGATCGTCGACCACATGTTCAGGAACTACGACGGCGTGCTCAAGGTCGACGGCGACGTCGGCAACAAGAAGGTGTACGACCCCCGCTCGTACGGCAAGGCCGCCGAGACCTCGATGGCGGCGCGGATCGTCGAGGCCGCCCAGCACCTCAAGTCGGCGGGCACCAAGATCTCCTGATGACCCGGCGGCCAACGCAGACCGGAAATTCTCGGTAGAGACCGGGTAAAACCGGTCAATGTTCGGAGGGTCCCCGCCAGGTCACGAGATCGGCTTCCGGAAAGTCCCCGGGAGCCGATCTTGGCTTGGCGCGGGTTCACCAGATAGGACTGTCGCTATGGAATCCCACGAGAACCTTCTCGCCGGCCCGCCGCCCACCCTGCTCCCGGACCTGCCTGAAGCTCGGCAGGCACTGGAATCCGGTGCCCAGCCATCCGACGTCGCCGCGCGTTTCCCCGCCTATCCGACCGCCTGGGCGGCACTCGCGGACGAGTATTTCGCGGCGGGACACGCCGTGACGTCGTACGCCTTCGCCCGCACCGGCTACCACCGGGGCCTGGACCAGCTCCGCAGGGCGGGCTGGAAGGGGCACGGCCCGATCCCCTGGGAGCATCTGCCCAACCAGGGGTTCCTGAGGTGTCTGCACGCACTGGCCCGCGCCGCCCAGAGCATCGGGGAGAAGGAGGAGGCCGAGCGGTGCTTCCAGTTCCTCAAGGACTCCAGCGCCGAGGCGTCCAAGGAGCTGACCGGCCGCTGATCCGGCCCTGATCCGCCCCTTGATCTGCCCGTGGGATCTCTCGCCCCGAGGTGGGAGATCCCCATTTCGGACGCCGTCGGGTATTCTCACCACGCAAGAGCCCCTGTAGCGATTGCGCCAGGGGTTTTCGTTTTTGCGGTGGGAGAATCACAATGCCGGCTGTCGTTCTCGTTGGTGCCCAGTGGGGCGATGAGGGCAAGGGTAAGGCGACCGACCTACTTGGTGATCAGGTCGACTATGTCGTCAGATACCAGGGAGGCAACAACGCGGGCCACACGGTCGTCATCGGCGACCAGAAGTATGCGCTGCACCTGCTGCCGACGGGAGTGCTCTCACCGAACGTCATCCCCGTGATCGGCAACGGTGTCGTCATCGACCCGGGCGTGCTGCTGAGCGAGATCGACGGGCTTGAGGCCCGGGGGGTCTCCTCCGAGCGGCTGCTGATCTCCGCCAACGCGCACCTGATCATGCCCCACCACAAGGCCCTCGACAAGGTCACCGAGCGCTACCTCGGCAAGGCCAAGATCGGCACGACCGGGCGCGGCATCGGCCCCGCGTACGGCGACAAGATCTACCGGATGGGCGTGCGGGTCCAGGACCTGCTGGACCCGGGCATCCTGCAGAAGAAGATCGAGGTCGCGCTGGGCGAGAAGAACCAGATCCTCACCAAGATCTACAACCGTCGGGTGATCGACGCGAACAAGGTCCTGGACGAGTATCTCGGCTACGCCGAGCGCCTCAAGCCGCACATCGCCGACACCTCGCTGATCCTCGGCAGGGCCCTGGACGAGGGCAAGGTCGTGCTGCTCGAAGGCGGGCAGGGCAACCTGCTCGACATCGACCACGGCACCTACCCGTTCGTCACCTCCTCCTCCCCGACGAGCGGCGGCGCCTGCTCGGGTTCCGGCATCCCGCCGACCCGGATCACCCGCGTGATCGGCATCCTGAAGGCGTACACCACCCGCGTCGGCTCGGGTCCGTTCCCGACCGAGCTCGACGACGAGATGGGCGAGTGGCTGCGCACCACCGGCGGCGAGTACGGGGTGACCACCGGCCGCAACCGCCGCTGCGGCTGGTTCGACGCGGTCATCGCCCGGTACGCCACCCGTATCAACGGTGTCACCGACTACTTCCTCACCAAGCTGGACGTGCTGTCCGGCCTGGAGAGGATTCCCGTCTGCGTCGCCTACGAGGTCGACGGGGTCCGGTATGACGAGATCCCGATGACCCAGACCGACTTCCACCACGCCAAGCCGGTGTACGAGGAGTTCCCCGGCTGGCAGGAGGACATCACCGGCGCCAGGAGCTTCGAGGACCTGCCCGCCAACGCGCAGGCGTACGTGAAGGCCCTGGAGCAGATGAGCGGCTCCAGGATCTCCGCGATCGGCGTCGGCCCCGGCCGCACCGAGACGCTCCAGATCCACCCGCTGGTCTAGGCCCTGTCCTGCGATCTTGCCGTGGCGAGGATCGGTCAGGTGGTGCCTCGCAAGGCGGAGGAGGGAGTCGCGGCGCGCCGCGGTGACCGACCGCAGTAGGCAAAAGATCCAAAGGACAGGGCCTGGGTCCGTTCCCGCCGATCCCCGCGGCGACGGGGATCGGCCAGGTGTCGCCGTGGTGAGCAGAAGTGCCAAGGGCCTGGTTTCGACCGATACGGCCCGCGCCCGGCGTCGCCTAGGCGCGAGCCGTACTGGGGATCGGTACGCGAGATGGATAAGGTCCCTGTGTGCATGCCGAGATTCACGGTCACCGTGGGGCCCGTGGGCTCCGTCCCGAGAACACCCTGCCCGGTTTCGCCCACGCCCTGGAGCTGGGCGTCGACGCACTGGAGCTCGACGTCGCACTGACCGCCGATCGGCGGCTGGTGCTCACACACGACCTCACAGTGTCCGCTGTGACCAGCACCGACGTCCGGCCCGCCTTCCGCGACGACCCCGCCTTCCCGTACGTGGGCAGGCCCGTCGGCGAGCTCACGCTGGCGCAGCTGCGCACGCTGGAGTGCGGAGTGCGGGTGCCGCGCCACCCCGAAGACCGTTTCGCCCCGACCCAGCTGCCGGTGCCGAACACCCGGATGCCGACCCTGGGCTCCGTGCTGGGGCTGATGGACGCCTACGGAGCCGACGGGGTGCGGGTGCACGTGGAGCTCAAGTCGGACCCGACCAGGCCCGATCTGAGCGCCGAGGTCGGTGAGTTCACCGAGATGGTGGTCGCCGAGCTCGACCGGCACCGCAGGCTCGACCAGGCGGCCATCCTCAGTTTCGACTGGCGCGTCCTGCGGATCGCCCGCTCCCTGGCCCCCGCGACCGGGCGATACGCCCTGATCGAGCGTGCCACCATGGACAGCGCCTGGCTCGACGGCCTCCATCTGGAGGACTTCGGCGGCGACATCCCGGCCGCCGCCGCCGAGGCCGGGGGCACCACGCTCTCCCCCGAGCATGTGATGGTCGACCCCGAGCTCGCCCGGCGAGCGGACAAGGCCGCCCTGCCGCTGGCCGTGTGGACCGTCAACGACCCCGGGCGAGCGGCCGAGCTGCTCGATCTCGGGGCGGCCGCGATCGTCACCGACTATCCCGACCGGATGATCGCCCTGTGGGCCGGGCGGGGCATGCGTGTCCCGAAGCCGGTCACCCCCGCCCGCCCGATGAGCGCCTGAGGGATCGGGTCACATCCAGCCGTTGCGGCGGAAGCCCCGGTAGAGCAGCGTGCAGGCGATGACCATCACGCCGAGCACCAGCGGGTAGCCGAAGACGGAGTCGAGCTCGGGCATGTGCTCGAAGTTCATGCCGTAGATGCCGGCGATCATCGTGGGGACGGCCATGATGGCGACCCACGAGGAGATCTTCCGCATGTCCTCGTTGGCGAGCGCGTTGGAACGGGCGAGCGCCGCCTGCAGTATGGAGTTGCAGAGCTCGTTGGACGACTCGACCTGCTCGCAGACGCGGGCCAGGTGGTCGACGACGTCACGGAAGTACTCGCGCATCTCGGAGGGGATCATCCGGCGCTGGGCCAGCGTGGACATCGGTGCCTGGAGCGGTGTGACGGACCGCTTCATCTCGATCATCTCGCGCTTGAGGTTGTAGATCCGGCCGATGTCACGGGCGCTGACGTCCGCGAAGACCATCGCCTCGACGTCCTCCAGCTCGGTCTGCATCCGGTCGGCCACGGTGAGGTACTTGTCGACGACGTGGTCGGCGATCGCGTGCAGCACGCCGGTGGGGCCCCGGCTGAGCAGCTTGGGCTTGTCCTCAAGGCGCTCCCGCACCTCCGAGAGCGGGCAGTGCCGGCCGTGCCGCACGGTCACCACGAAGTCGGTGCCGACGAACACCATGATCTCTCCGGTGCCGATGATCTCGCTGGTCGCGGTCAGCACGTCGTGGTCGAGGTAGGCGACGGTCTTCAGGACCACGAACAACGAGTCGCCGTAGCGCTCGACCTTGGGTCGCTGGTGAGCCTTGACGGCGTCCTCGACGGCGAGCGGGTGCAGGGCGAAGACCTCCGCCAGCCACTCGACCTCGGGGGCGTCGGGCTCGTGCAGGCCGACCCAGACGAAGGCGTTGTTCCCTTCGACGGACGCGTTGTGCGCGCGGACGAGCTCCAGGGCGTCGGGGATGCCCAGGGCCTCGATCTTCTTACCGTCGATGTAGGCGGCGTACTCGACGAGCGAGTCGCTCGGCGGGACGCAGACACCGCTCATCCGCGCACCGAGCGAGACGGCGGGCGCGTGCGGGGCACGGATCGTGCGGGCGTGCTTGATACGGGGAAAAAGGAGCGAGGAGCGCATGGCGAGCCTTTCCCGCCCAACCTGGCGGGATTCCGCACGCGATGCGCTGTCACCACAAGTGGAGGCGACGATGCGTGCGGCGCCGGTCGGGCACCGAGACGGGGTGGTCGAGGGTGCGCACAGCAGGCGTGCGCGAGCACGTACTGCTGGGATCGCCAGAGGACATCCCGAACCACCTCCAATCAGCAAGAGACACGCAAAGCCACTCAAAACTTAACACGAATAGGGGGATGGCTCTCAGCTTACTCCCAGGTTCAAGCATCGATCATGCACAACCTGACAAAATTCACACCCTGTTTACTGGCACCTCCCGTGCGTATCCGACACGTCGCGAGTTCCCCAGGGTTATCCACAGGCTGTGGACAACTCTGACGTTCGGCCACCGGCGAAGTCCGGGTGTGCCGACACGGCCCGAGGGACGATCCGGGGGGACGATAGGCTCTGACAAGTGCGCGTTCTTGTGATTGGAGCCGGCGGGCGTGAACACGCCCTGTGCCGGTCGCTGGCGGCGGACCCCCAGGTCACCGAGGTTCACTGTGCTCCCGGAAACGCGGGTATCGCGCAGGTCGCGACCCTGCATCCGGTGGTACCGACAGACCCGGCCGCGGTTACCGAACTGGCCGAGCGGCTCCGGGCGGAGCTGGTCGTGATCGGCCCTGAGGCCCCACTGGTCGCCGGCGTCGCCGACGCCGTCAGGCAGGCCGGCATCCCCTGTTTCGGCCCCTCACGGCAGGCGGCCCGGATCGAGGGTTCCAAATCCTTCGCCAAGGACGTCATGGTCGCGGCGGGCGTGCCCACCGGGCGGTCGTACACCTGCGGCACGCCGGAGGAGGTCACCGCGGCACTCGACGAGTTCGGCACGCCATACGTGGTCAAGGACGACGGCCTGGCCGCCGGCAAGGGCGTGGTGGTCACCGACGACCGCGAGGAGGCGCTCCGGCACGCCGCCGCCTGCGGGCGGGTGGTCATCGAGGAGTTCCTCGACGGTCCCGAGGTCTCACTGTTCGCGCTCTGCGACGGCGCCACGGCCGTGGCGCTCCAGCCCGCCCAGGACCACAAGCGCGCCTACGACGACGACCAGGGCCCCAACACCGGCGGGATGGGTGCCTACACGCCGCTGCCGTGGGCCCCGGACGACCTCGCCGACCAGGTGATGGCCGAGACCGTCATACCGACCGTGACCGAGCTGGCCAGGCGTGGCGCGCCGTACACGGGGGTGCTGTACGTGGGGCTGGCCCTCACCTCCAAGGGCCCGAAGGTGATCGAGTTCAACGCGCGGTTCGGCGACCCGGAGACCCAGGTCGTGCTGGACCGGCTCCAGACGCCCCTCGCGGGCCTGCTGCTCGCCTGCGCGAACGGGACGCTCGACCGGTTCGGGCCGCTCTCCTATCGTGACGGCGCCGCGGTGACCGTGGTGATCGCGGCGGAGAACTACCCGGCGGACCCGGTGAAGGGCGACGTGATCGAAGGGCTGTCCGACCCGGTCGAGGACGCCTACGTGCTGCACTCGGGCACCGCGCTGGACGGCGACCGGATCGTCTCGAACGGCGGCCGGGTGCTCAGCGTGGTCGGCACGGGACCCGACGTCCCCGCGGCGCGGGCGGCGGCCTACGAGGCGGTGGAGCACATCCGGCTGCGCGGCTCGCACCACCGCACCGACATCGCGGGCCGCGCCCGCTGAAAGCGGCACGGTCTATGAAAACGGCACGGCCTCTGAAAACGGCACGGCCTGCCCCGGCCGGGGCGTAGCGCCTGATCGGCATGTCGCGATAAGCCTGGGGCAGTCGGTGCCCCGCCCAGGCCGACTCCGCGCCGGCTCCGCCCCCCCGGAGGAACCATGTCGCTTGATCCAGCGTTGACCGCCGAGCGGATCGGCGACACCGGCGTGTTGCGCTGGCCGGGCACCTGGCGGGTCTACGTGGCCACCCGGAGCGAGGAGATCAGGGCCGACGCCGAGCGCGTTCTGACGATGTGCGACGAGGCGGGCCGGCCGGTCTCGGTGGGCGAGGGCATCGGCACGCACCTGGCCCGCGCGCAGGAGTACGCGCGCAGCAGGCACGGTGTGCGGCGCTGGCTGACCGGCCAGGCCATCGAGGGCGCCTGGTCCAACGTCAACAGCGCCACCGTGATGCTGTACGGCGTGCTGCCGGTGGCGGAGTTGTGCGGGCGGGCACCGGAGGTGGTCGCGATCGGCCGGGCCTACCTGCCCGGCGACGACCCCCGGCTTGTCCACCTCCAGGCCAGGCTGGCGGCGGGAGACCTCGGTGAGAACGACAGACCGCTGATGCAGTCGGTGCTGCGGGCCGCGTACACCGCGCAGGCGATGGACACCGGGCGGGTCCGCAGCTTCCGCAACCTGCTCATCGGCGGGGTGGTCATGCTCTCCCTGATCGTGCTGAGCGTGGTGGTCATCGGTGCGATCTGGCCGGACGTCATCCCGATGTGCGGCGACCAGTCGGTGATCCGCACCCAGGGGCTGATGCCCGCCCAGATCTGCCCGACCGGCGGCCTGCGGCCCGGCCACGGCGACGTCCCGCTCGTGGCCCTGATCGGCATGCTGGGCGCGGCGCTGGCCACCGCCGCCTCGCTGTCGACCCGCTCGGAGCTGTCCACCCGCTACTCGCTGGCCGTCGTCCAGAACCTGCTCAAGGCGCCCGCGGGGGTGGCCACGGCCGTGCTCGGGCTACTGATCCTGAACTCGGGCTTCGTGCCCGGTTTCGCGGGGCTCGGCTCGCAGCCCGCGATCCTGGTCTGGGCGATGGCGTTCGGGTACGGACAGCAGGTCGTCACCCGCTTCGTGGACCAGCGGGCCGACAATCTCCTGTCGGCCGCCTCCCCGCTCACCGCCGCGGTGAACACGGAGGGCAGGTAGCATCCGAGGCCCGAGGTCTCCCGGTGCCGCGCCCCACAGTGACACCCGCGAGCCCGGAAACCGCAGGCGAAAACGTGGTCGCCGCGCAACGCGGCGGCGGCAGATGACTTATCGGCCGGTTCAGGGGCAGTTCACCCTCGAACTGGCCGGTTCAGGGGCATTCAACGGCTACTGTTGGCCGATAACCTCGGCTGCCGCCTCGCGCCACACGAGTTACCCAGAACACTTCCAAGGAGCATGACGCATGGTCCGTTACCGCGTGCGCGGTGGCAACCCACTTCGTGGAACCGCCTTCATCCAGGGTGCCAAGAACGCCGTGTTGCCCATGATCGGTGCCGCGCTGCTGGCTTCCAAAGGCCGCACGGTCCTGCGCAACGTCCCCATCATCGAGGACGTCCGGCGCGCGGTCGAGCTGGCGGAGACGGTCGGCGCCAAGGTCGAGCTCCACGAGGCGGAGCGCACGCTGGTGATCGACGCCTCGACGCTGAGCAGCCCGGTGCTGCCCGCGGAGATCGCCCGGCGCTTCCGCGGCTCGGTGCTGTTCGTGCCCGCCCTGCTGCACCGTCTCGGTGAGGCGATCATCGAGGGCGTGGGCGGCTGCAACCTGGGCAGCCGCAACCTCGACTTCCACTACCTGGGCTACAAGCGCCTGGGCGCGATCGTGGACGAGGGTGACGCGGTCATCCACGTCAAGTCGGCGGGCCTCACCGGTGCCACCCTGTACCTGGACACCCCCTCGCACACCGGTACCGAGAACCTGATCATGGCCGCCGCCCTCGGGCGCGGCACCACCGTGATCGAGAACGCCGCGCTGGAGCCCGAGGTCCTCGATGTGATCGACATGCTGACCCGGATGGGCGCGAGGATCAGCGGCGGCGGCACCGGGTTCATCACCGTGGAGGGCGTGGAGGAGCTCCAGGCCGTCGAGCACACCGTGATGCCGGACCGCCTTGACGCGGGCGTGTTCGCCATGGCCGCCGCCGTCACCGGCGGAGAGGTCAACCTGGTCGGCGCCGACCTGGACCACCTCGGCGTGGTCCGCTACAAGCTGGAGCAGATGGGGGTGGAGTTCGCCGACCACGGCGCGGTGCTGCACGTGCGCAGGGATCGTCCACTGCGTCCGATCAATGTGATCACCGACACCTATCCCGGCTTCGCCACCGACCTGCAGTCGCCGATCATGACGGTCGCCTGTCTCGCCGACGGCGCCAGCTACATTCATGAACGAATCTTCGACGGTCGTTTCGCTCTGGCCTCAGAACTGAACAAAATGGGCGCCGATATTGAAGTGAAAGAGAACAGCGCCGTCGTTCGTGGTGCGACCCCGCTCACTGGAACACAGGTGACCGCTCACGACCTGCGCTCGGGAATCGCCCTCGTGCTCGCGGGTCTGGCCGCTGAAGGGGAGACCGTGATCGGATCGGGATATCTCATCGACCGCGGGCACTCTTATCTCGCCGAGCGCATGCAGGCCCTGGGCGGCGATGTGCGCCGAGAGATTTCAGCGCCATAATCAGCGGGTTTGAGCCGCTCAAAAACCGCTCTGACCTGTGTAAACGATGCCAGTCATAGGTTTAACCCGGAAGCAGCTTCCGGAATTGGCCGCAAATCGGGCGTGACATTACGGCCCTCACAAGCGATCGTTCCAAAAGAGAGCCGAAAACAAACGGACGGCATGATGGGACGAACATTGGTCGAGCGGGCCGAAGAAGCGCCACGAGTGTCACGCCCGGGTGCCATGACACCAGATCTCACCATCGGTGTGGTGGGCCCCCATGACCTCGTTGAACGGGTGATGTTGATGGGGCACGCGGCGGCCCCATTACCCTGCCGCCTGGTGGCGGCGGCATACCGTGACGAGCAGGAGGCCGCGGACAAGGTCACTCGATTGGGAGCCGGGGTGGACGCGTGTCTGTTCGCCAGCCCGGTCCCCTACGACCTGGCCCGGCGATCGGGGGTGCTGACGATGCCCGCGACGTATGTCCAGCTCGGCGGCGCCGCGCTGATCGCCGCGCTGGCGAGGGCCGCGATGGACGAGCGGATAGACCCACGCAGGGTCAGCATCGACATCCTGAGCAGAGCAGAGGTCGAGGAGGCCTATAGCGATCTGAGCCTTCCCTCAGGGGACGTACAGAGCCGCGACGAGCCGGGCGCCACCGGCACGATCGCGGCCTTCCATGAACGCCTCGCCCGCCAGGGCAGCACGAGCGGGGCGCTCACCTGCCTGCCCGCGGTCGCCGACCGCCTTCAGACGGCAGGGGTGCCCGTGGTCAGGATCCGCCCCACCTCCGCCGCGGTGCGTACGGCGCTGCACACGGCGGCACTGCTCGGCGCGCACCACCGGCTGGAGGAGTCACAACTCACCGTGGTCCTGGTGGAGGTGCCCACGTTGCGCGAGCCGGTCCGCCGGGCCGCGCCACGCTACTGGCGCGACGAGCTCCGGCTCTCCCTGCACCGGTTGCTGGTGCAGGAGGCCAACCGGATCAACGCGTCGGTCACCGCGGTCGACGATCACAGCTACATGGTCACCGCGACCCGTGGCTCGGTGGCCGCGGCCACCGAGGGGTTCCGGGTCCTGCCGTTCGCCGCGCGGGTCCGCGACGAACTCGGCCTGGCGGTCGAGGTCGGCGTCGGCATGGGCCGTACGACCCACGACGCCGAGTCGCACGCCAGGGCCGCTCTGGCGCGCACCCAGGCGGGCAAGCAGGCCCAGGGCTTCGCGGTCGACCGCGAGGGCAGGGCACTGATCCCGGCGCCCAGGATGCCTCCCCAGGGCACGGGACCGCTGAAGCCCAAGGGTGTGGAGGTGCTGGCCCGGCTGGCCGCCAAGCTTGAGGGTGGGGACACGGTGGTGGACGCGGAGGGCGCGGGCAAGATGCTGGGCGTCACCCCGCGTACGGCACGACGATTGCTGCGCACGCTGGTAGACGAGGGACTCGCGTGGCCGCTTCCGCCGAACCGGACACCGCAACCCGGCCGTCCCCGCCAGTTGTACCGGCTGATCGTGGAGAAGCTCGGCACCCGCTGAGCCCTCCGCCTTTCGACCTGGAGGCTTCCGCCGCACCCGGACGGCGGAACCTCCCAGGTCACGGCCCGCCTGGCTCGGCATGGCACGACCGGCCGGGGCACGGTCCGCCCGCCCCGGCGCGGCGAGGGTCCGTCAGGCCGCGAGCGCCGATCTCAGCGTGGCGGAGGGGACCGAACCCCGCGCGCGAGATGTCGGGCCCTGCCAGTATTGTCACGAGCTATGCGTCATGACAGTGCTGACAGCCGTAAGGCGCTCCTCGTCTGGGGGGCGCTGGCGATCGTGTACGTGGTGTGGGGGTCCACCTACCTCGCGATCATGATCGTGATCGAGACGATGCCCCCGTTGCTCAGCGGCGCCATCCGCTTCGTCACGGCCGCGCTCATCCTCGGCGTCGTGGTGCTCCTGCTGAAGGGGCGCGAGTCCTTCCGGATGACCTGGAAGGAGGCCGGTGGGGCCGCCCTGGTCGGCCTGCTGCTGCTGAACGGCGGCAACGGCATGGTCGCCGTGGCCGAGCAGCACATCTCCAGCGGGCTGGCGGCGCTGCTGGTGGCCTCGACGCCACTCTGGCTCGTGATCTTCAGGGTCCTGTTCAGGGACCGACCGCAGGTACTGACGCTCGTGGGGGTGCTCATCGGGTTCGGCGGTGTGGCGGTCCTCTCGCTGACCGGTGGGAGCAGCGCGGCCGACAGCACCGGAATCGTGATCATCCTGCTGGCGTCGCTGTCCTGGTCGGTCGGCTCGTTCCTGACGTCCCGCATCCCGATGCCCGCGAACCCCTTCACCGCGAGCGCCGTCGAGATGGCCGCCGGCGGCGTCGGGCTCGCCCTGACCTCCACCGTGGTGGGCGAGCATGTCGACCTCGCGGACGTCTCCACCCGGTCGTGGATCGCGCTCGCCTACCTGATCATGGTCGGATCGCTGGTCGGCTTCACGGCGTACGTGTGGCTGCTGAACAACGCCCCGATCTCGCTGGTCTCCACCTACGCCTACGTCAACCCGGTCGTGGCGGTCGTGCTGGGCGCCCTCGTACTGAGCGAGCAGGTCACCGGTCCGATGATCGCGGGCGGCATGGTGATCGTCCTCGGCGTGGCCCTGGTGGTCTCCACGGAGCGACGCAAGAAGCCGGAGCCCGTCTCCGGCCCCGAGCCCGCGACCGTGTAGGCCGCGGGCTCGCCCGCGTGCGGCGGTCGTCCCGTCATGACGCTCCCGGCCGGTGCCGAAAGCGCCCTGGCGGGGCGGTCAGCTCCTCGGGAAGGCCGTCGCGGCCGCCAGGAAGGTGTCGTTGGCCTCAGGATCGCCGATGGAGACACGGACGCCCTCACCGGCGAAGGGCCGCACCGCGACGCCCTCGGCCGCGCACGCCTCGGCGAAGTCGAGCGTGCGCTCGCCCAGCCGGAGCCAGACGAAGTTGGCCTCGGTCGCCGGCACCGTCCAGCCCTGGGCGACGAGCGCGCCGCGGACCCGGTCGCGCTCCTTGACCACGACCTCGACCCGCTCCAGCAACTCGTC
Source organism: Streptosporangium sp. NPDC006013 (assembly GCF_040614275.1). Classification (NCBI taxonomy): domain Bacteria; kingdom Bacillati; phylum Actinomycetota; class Actinomycetes; order Streptosporangiales; family Streptosporangiaceae; genus Streptosporangium; species Streptosporangium sp. NPDC006013. The sequence goes on along the minus strand of NZ_JBEXUE010000009.1, from coordinate 12,873 downwards.
CTCGGCCGCCAGCGAGGCGATCGCGGCGACCTGTGCGAGTTGGTTGACCGCGAACGGCACGGTCGTCTTGCGGACCGCCGACGCCACCGACTCCGCGGCGATCAGGTAGCCCACCCGGAGCCCGGCCAGGCCGTACGCCTTGGAGAAGGTGCGCAGCACCGCCACGTTCGGCCGGTCACGGTAGACGGCGATCCCGTCGGGGACCCCGGCGTCCCTGACGTACTCGTGGTAGGCCTCGTCGAGCACGACGAGCACGTCCTGCGGAACCCGGTCGAGGAACGCCTCCAGCTCGGCCGCCTGGACCACGGTGCCGGTGGGGTTGTTCGGGTTGCAGACGAAGATCATGCGGGTGTGCGGGGTGATCGCGTCGGCCATGGCATCCAGATGGTGCCCCTCGCCCAGCAGCGGGACCCGCACCGAGGTCGCCCCCGCCAGGTCGGCCAGGAGCGGGTACGCCTCGAAGGACCGCCAGGCGTAGATCACTTCGGCACCCGGCTCGCTCACGGTCTCGAAGAGCTGCTGGGCCACCGTCACCGAGCCCGCGCCGAGCGCGATGTGCTCGGGCGGCACGCCGAACCGCTCGGCGAGCGCCTCGGTCAGCCCGGTGGCGGCCGGATCGGGATAGCGGTGCATCTGGGCCGCGGCCCTGGCGACCGCCTCGACGACCGAGGGCAGCGGCTCGTAGGGAGATTCGTTCGAGGAGAGCTTGTAGGACCGGCCGTCGGCGGACACCACGGCCTTGCCCGCCCGGTAAGGGGGCATTGTGTCCAGGATCGCGCGGAAACGAGGCATGGCCTTACTTTATGAGCAGCGGGCGGATGGGGCATCATCCTGTAAGACTGGAGGTGAGAGGCATGCCCGACCGGAAGGACGACATGAGCATCGCACCGCTGGCCGAAGTCGAGCCGATTCCCGACTGGGCGATTCCCCCCATAGAGGGCTTCACCGCCGATGACCTCGATCGGCTTCCGGGGATCCCCCCTCACACGGAACTGATCGATGGCACCCTCGTGTTCGTGAGCCCCCAGACCCGTTTTCACGCTCTCGTGCTCTTCCTGCTGCACAGAGAGCTTGATCGGACGGCACCCGCCCATCTTCGGGTGGAGCGGGAGATGACGGTGAAGCTGGGGCGACGCCAACGACCGGAGCCAGACCTCGTGCTCCTGCACGCACACGCGCCCTCCGAAATGACGCGGACCTTCTACGAGGCGGGAGATGTGCTGCTCGCCGTCGAGGTCGTCTCCGAGGAATCCGAGGAGCGCGATCGCAACCGCAAGCCCCAGATGTACGCCGAGGCCGGCATCCCCCATTTCTGGCGGATCGAGAACGTCGAGAACCGTCCCAGCGTCTACGTCTACGAACTGAACCCGGTGACCAGGGCGTACGCGCTCACCGGCGTCCATCAGAATCGGCTGAAGCTCAGCCTCCCCTACGACATCGACATCGATCTGACGGAGATCGGCAACCCTCGGTCCTGACCGGCCGGACAAGGCTGGGGACCGCATCGGTGAAGGTCGCCGCATCGATGACCGGCCTGTCTCCGGAACCTGGCTCGACGGCCCCGCGGTCAGGTGCCGCGAGAACGGCACGGTAGGAATCCCCGGCGTTCTACGCCGGGGAGGACGTCAATCCTTGAGGGAGCGGAGCATCGGGGGGTGGAGGAACATCGCGGGGCCGCGGCGGTAGAGCTTGGCGGGGCGGCCGCCGTCGCGGGTGGTGGTGTCGCCGGTGGGCACCAGGAAGCCCTCGGCCCTGGTGACCTTGCGGTGGAAGTTCCGCGGGTCGAGGACACGGCCCCAGACGATCTCGTAGACCCGGCGCAGCTCGGCGACCGTGAACTCCGGCGGGCAGAAGGCCGCGCCGAGCGGGGTGTATTCGAGCTTGCCCCGGGCCCGCTCGATCCCGTCGACCAGGATGCGCCGGTGGTCGAAGGCCATCTCGCACAGCGCGGAGACCGGTTGCCAGCTCATGTGCGCCTCGGTGGAGGCGGGAAGGTCGGGGGCGAGACCGAGGTAGGCCACGCTCAGCACGCGCTGGCGCGGGTCGCGGTCGGGGTAGCCGTAGGTCTGGAGCTGTTCCAGGTGCACCGGGGCGCCCGGCAGGCCCGCCCGCTCCGCGAGGATCCGCTCCGCGGCGGCGGGCAGGTCCTCGTCGAGGTGGATGAAGCCGCCTGGCAGGGCCCAGCGTCCCTCGTACGGCGGGTTGTCACGCCGCCAGACGAGTGCGCTCAGCGCCTGGAAACGCACCGTGAGGACGACCAGGTCCACGCTGACGGGAATGCGCGGAACCATGGCAGGCACGTTACACCGGTCAGAGCCGCACGCGGACGTGTAACGGCTCGGAGGCGGCGCGTCCGTCGGCCGCGGTGACCAGGACCTGGACCCAGGTGTCCTCGGGCACCTGGGACCAGTCGAACGGGATCCACGCCGTCTCCATCCGCACCGGCAGGCCGGGCGGCAGGTCCGTGAGGTTCACCCCGGCCACCTCGACGACACGGGGCTCCTGCTGGCCCTCCCAGGTGATCGTGACCTTGGACCCCATGGGCATGTTGTAGCCGCGGATCTCCATACCGTCCTGGATGTCGCGCTGCATGCGGACCGCGTCGGCCGCGATGGGCCGGTTCCAGTCGCGGGCGATCTCCTCGGCGAGGGACGGCGAGCCGCAGGTGTAGAAGTCGCTCCACATGTAGGAGACGACCTTGGAGACGTAGCGCCCGACCTGTGCCACGGCCGCGTCGAGCCGTTCCTTGTCGGTGCTCCCCCTCTTGTACCCGGCCGCGCAGGTCTCCTCGCCGGACGGCTCGAATGCCTCGACGTTGGCCCAGAGTTCCACGTTGTGGCCCCGCCCGGCCATCTCCGTCCGGACGGTTGACATCTCCCGGTAGTAATCGCGGGTCGAGCCGTGGTAAGCGTCGCCGTTGGTCTTCTCCCCGACGGCCGGCCACAGCCGCTTGTCGGCCTTCTCCTCGCGTTGGTCGGGCCAGAACAGCCCGACCTTCCCCGTTCCCCGGCTGTCCTGTGGCGCGATGATCCCGACCCCTGTCCGGACAAGGGCCTCGAAGCCCCTGGCCACCTGCTTGGGAGTGGCGCTGAACGGCCGCTGCCTGCGGGCGTCAAGGTAGGGGCTGACGAGGACGGGCCTGCCCGGCATCTCCTGCTCGACGATCTCGTGCTGCGAGGCGTACATCTTGAGCGTCGGGTGGTCGTCGTCCGACTCGCCGGTGTACTTCATCTCCCGCATCTGCAGCTCGAACGGCTGGTAGAAGCCGCCCAGCGAGGCCCGTTCCCGGAAGCGGGCACCGTAGTCCTGCATGATGCGCCGGGTGAGCGTGGTGAGCGTGTTCGTGCCCTGCTTGGCGGCCCGGGTCTTCTGCGCCGGGTCGCGAGGGGCCAGCGGCAGCGCGGGGAACACCTTCACCCCGAACTGGTCGCCGAGATCGAGCAGCTCGGTGAGGCTGTCCTCATGCGCGCCCGCGATCAGGATCACGTGGTAGCCGCGCCCCTTGCCCTTGATGTTCTCGCAGCTCGCGTCGTCGCTGCCGTCGTCGGTGGCGATGATCCGGTAGAAGACGGCCTTCCTCGTGACGATCTTCCGCTCGAACTCGGGGCAGCGGAAGAGCTGGGAGCCGAACGCCTCGTCGGTCCGGTAGACGAACGTCCAGCTCACCCGGTTGCCCGGGTTGGCGGCCTTGAGGTCGTTCTCCGCCGCGGTCACGCACGGCACCCCGTTCTCCTCGCACGGCTCGTAGCGGGGATCGACCTTCCCCTCGCCGTCGAGGATCCGGCCGTCGTCGTCGACCCTGCGGGCCTGCAGGCCCCAGCCGATCCTGATCACGGTGTCACCGCCCACCTTGTGGATGGCGGCGAACTGCCGCCGCCAGGTGCAGTGGTCGGCGGTCGGGACGAGCCAGTAACCGGTGATCGCGTACGGCGCCCCCATGGCCGTGTCGAACGTTCCACACGGGTCGGTGAACTCGGTCGTCTCCGGGACCGGCACCGAGGGGGAAGGCGAGGGCGAGGGGGAGAGCGGCGAGCTCCCGCTGGTCGGAGAACTGTCTTCGGCAGGCGTGATCATCACGAACGCCGCCACTCCCGCGAGGATCGCCACGCCCAGAAAAGCGATGAGCCAGCGCACGTTCAGGACACTACCGTTCTTGTGATCTGGCAGACATAAGGAGCTTTGCCATACCGGAAATCAGCTCTTGACGCCCGCCCACGCCTCCAGCTGGGCGACGAAACGACGGGCCGAGTTGGGCCAGTGGTGGTTCGCACGGGCCGCCGCATACCCCCGAGCGCCCTGGGCGTGCCTCGCTGAGACGTCGTCGCGGAGAAAGAGCACGGCCTGGGCCACGGCCTTGGGATCCTGCCAGGGCACGACCATGCCGCTGTCGTAGCGCTCGACCAGCTCCACCGCGCGAGGCGAGGGGGTGGTGATCACCGGAATGCCGTGGGCCATGTACTCCACGATCTTCGTGGGCATGGAGTGCCGGTAGTTGGGCTCGTCGTGCAGCAGGGAGAGACCGGCCAGCGCGCCGTCGAGCCGCTTGAGCGCCTCGTCGTTGGGCATGAAGTCGCGCCACTCCAGTACGCCCTCCGCCACCGCCTCGTTCAGCGTCGGCCGCGACTGCGGGTCGGCGTAGCCGATCAGCTCGACCGACACCCGGTACGGCTGGAGCAGCCGGGCCACCTCGATGGCCTCGCGCACCCCGCGTGCCCCCGACAGCCAGCCGAGGTAGACGACGCGGTCGTCGCCCGGCGGCGTCACCTCGTCGGGCACCCAGGTCTCGTTGGGCACCACCAGGTGGGCCTGGCGGAAGCGTCCGGCGTAGGCGGTCTCGGCCAGCAGCAGGTGCAGGTACCGCTCGGCGGTGCCTTCGAGCAGGCGGGCCATGAAGCGCACCGGCGGGCGGAGGAACGCCGGCAGCCAGGGCTTCAGTGACAGCGTCGCCGGAGTGTCCTCGTGCACGTCCCAGACCACCGGGGGCCGCTTGCGCACCCCCACCACCGCGAGCAGCAGTTCCGGGTCGTGGATGACCACCAGGTCCACCTGGCCGCGCATGCGCTTGAAGACCTTGCGCGCGGCGCGCACCGCCGACAGCCGCCTGCGCTCGGCCGCACGGGGGAGGTCAACGCCGTTCACCCAGGATCGGGCCATGACGCCCCGCGCCGTGTACGGGGCCGCGTACGTGACCTCATGACCGGCGTCCACGAGCGCGCGGATCTGCCGGTGCAGGATCCGGGCGTCCTCGGGATGATGCACCACGGTCATGACGAGCACGTGCACTGCGCGCAGCCCTTCGTCGCTAGAGCCGCTCGACGCGTTCACCCTCGGCGAGCACGCCTCGGGTGTCGAGCACGAGCTTGCCTTGGTCCTCGACAATCGACAGATCGAAGGCGGCGTGTTGCTGAAGCAACAGCGTCACGTCGGCTTCGATGACTCCCCTGGCGAGGTCTTCCTCGCGCGGCACCTGAACCCCGTCGACCCGCCAGTCCTTGACGTACGGGTCGGCGAAGACCAGTTCCGCGCCCAGCTCCCGCAGCGCCCGCGCGACCGGCAGGGCCGGGGTCTCGCGCTCGTCGGCGATGTCGGGCTTGTACGTGACACCGAGCAACAGCACCTTGGAGCCGTTGACCGGCTTCCTGTGCCGGTTGAGCAGGCGCTGCACGCGGGCCACCACGTACGACGGCATCCGCTCGTTGATCTCCTGAGCCAGCTCGACGAAGCGGAACGGGTAGCCCAGCTTGCGCACCGTGTAGGAGAGGTAGGACGGGTCGACGGGGATGCAGTGACCGCCGACACCTGGTCCGGGGAGGAACTTCTGGAAGCCGAACGGCTTGGTGGCGGCGGCCTCGATCGACTCCCAGAGGTCGACGCCCAGCTCGTCGCAGAAGATCGCCATCTCGTTGACGAGGGCGATGTTGACGTGGCGGTAGGTGTTCTCCAGGAGCTTGGCCATCTCGGCCTCGCGGGTGCCGCTGACCGGCACGACCTGCTCGATGAACTGGGAGTAGAACCCGACCGCGCGGTCCTTGCAGGCGGAGGTGTAGCCGCCGACGACCTTCGGGGTGTTGCGCAGGCCGTACTTGGGGTTGCCCGGGTCGATGCGCTCGGGCGAGAAGGCGAGGTGGAAGTCGGTGCCCGCGGTGAGGCCGGAGCCCTCCTCCAGGATGGGACGGGCGACCTCGTCGGTGGTGCCGGGCCAGGTGGTGGACTCCAGAACCACCAGCGAGCCCGCGCGGAGGTTACGTGCGACGGTGCCGGTGGCGCCCTCGACCGCGGACAGGTCGGGGCGGTGGTCCTCGTCGAGCGGGGTCGGCACGCAGATGACGATGGTCCGGCTGTCGGCCAGAACGGACTCGTCCCCCGTGGCGGTGAATCCCCCCGCCAGCATGTGCTCAAGGTCGGCGTCGGTCAGGTCGTCGATGTAGGACCTGCCCGCGTTGAGAGCAGCGATCTTGCCGGAGTCGACCTCGAAGCCGACGACCCGCAGACCGGCTGCCGTGGCCTCCTTGGCCAGGGGCATGCCGACGTAGCCCAGACCGATGATGGCCAGGTCGTAGGCAGTCACTGGATGACCTTGGAACGCCGGAAACAACACTTCATGGTCGCAAAGGCTATCTCAAGTCCGAACGAGCTACGCCTAATGCGATTGAACGCATCACAAACGGCAGGTATCCCCGGTGCCATGACAAGGTCATTAACCGGCAATCGATCGGTAAATATCACGGTACGTCTCCGCGATGCGGCTCCACGTACGCTTCGCGGCCACCTCTGCCCGTCCAGCCTCACCCATCTCGGCCCTCCGTCCCGGATCGTCACGCAGTCCGGCGATCGCCTTGGCCAGTGCCTCGGGGTCCCCCGCCGGCACCAGAAGCCCGGCGCCGTCGGAGCCCACGAGCTCCGACAGGGCGGGCAGGTCGCTCAGCACGACCGGTTTGCCGAGAGCCATCGCCTCGACCGGTTTCAATGGCGTAACAAGTCGGCAAACGCGCAGGTCCTCCCGGGGACAGACGAAGATGTCGATCGCCGACTGGGCCTGCAGCGCCTCGTCGGGGCCGACCCGTCCCGGCATGATCGCGATGTCGCCGAGCCCCAGTTCCTCGACCTGCTCCAGCAGTGCCGCCCGCTCCACGCCGTCGCCGACGAGCAGCATCTTGACCGGCGCGCCCTCGTCCCGCAGCAGCGCGGCGGCGTTGATCATGGTGGCGAAGCCCTCGTAGGCCACGATGCTCGACACCGAACCCATGACGATGTCGCCGGGCTCGATGCCGTAGGCGGCGCGGAACGCCGCACCGTCGTACTCGGCACTGAGCAGCGAGTCGTCCACCGCGTTCGGCGCCAGGTAGATCTTTTCCCTCGGCACCCCGCGCTCGACGATCTCGGCTGCCATGGTCTCGGCGAGGGTGACCACCGCGTCGGCGGAGCGCATGATGAACGCCTCGCGGTCGCGCTGGAGCACGTGCCGCTGGCTGCCGATGCGCTTGGGGTCGCGGGAGGCCCAGGTCTCCTCCAGGAAGCCCCGGACCTCGTAGACCATCGGCGTGCCGGTCCGCTCACGCACCGCCAGCGCCACCGAGCCGTTCCGGTGGTCGGTCGCGGCGTGCAGCACCTGCGGACGCAGGGTCCTGACCAGTTCGGTGACCTCTCCGGCGCCCCGGATCATCCGCCCCTGGCTCTCGAAGGGCACCTCACCGCTCGGGATCAGCCGGTGGTAGGGAATCCCGTCGATCTCCTCGTACGGCGTCGCGTCGGCGTGGCCCTGCATCATCGGCCAGCCCCAGCTGGTCACGACGTGCGGATCCAGCCCGGCGGCCTTCTGCGAGGTGACGATGCGGTGCGTGCGAACCGTGTATCCGGCCTGCGTGTACGGCAGCGCGTTGGTCACGCAGTGCAGCACCCGGCCGTGGAACCGCTCACCCACGATCACCTTCGCCTTGGGCGGGATCGGGTTCGGCTGGATCGCGGCCAGCTCTCCGGCGTAGTAGGCGGCCCGGCGCCTGATGAAGGGGTAGCGGGTGTGGGCCTGGAGCACCTCGGCGGCCTCGCTCATCCGGCCGGCGTCGAAGTGCTCCTTCGCCTCGGTCCACGGGCCCTTCACCATGCGCATGCCGAGCTTGCGGACGACGATCTTGGCGCGGCGCGCGACGGGCCAGGCGAACCGGCCCACGACGGGACGGATTCTCGACGGGAGCGTCTCGGCGGCCGCCTGCGCCACGCGTACCGGGTCGGACTTGACCTTTGTCGCCACGACCCGGGAGACGATCACCGGATGCTGGACGAAACCCTTGATCAGCCCGCGCAGGCCGGCCCTGGCCGACTTCGCCGACACCGGGGCCCGTGACACCGGCTCCGCGGGGACCTTCTCCTCGGCCGGGGGCGTCGCCGGAGCGGGGAGCGTCGCCGACGCCTGGGGCGTGTCCGAACCGGGGAGCGTCTCCACGACCGGGGGCGTCTCCGCACTCGGCGGCGGGGCGGGCTCCGTGGGCACCTCCACGGCCGGAGGCACCTCCACGGCCGGGGTCGTCGCCGTGCCCGAGGTCGCCACCGGCTCCGCGTCAGGCCCGGCGGCCGGAGGCGTCACCGATGTGGCGGGTGTCGCCGGCACCGAGGGCTTCTCAGGAGCCGAGGGCTTCGCGGGAACCGAGGGGGAGTCTGGCCTGTTGGCATCGGATACCACGCCGTGACCGTACCATAGGCAGGGTTTGCCCCACTGCCGCATGAAAGGCGAGGTCAATGAGGGACTTTGCCGGTCCGGGCGCTTCTCAGGGCCCCGAGAATCCCCTTGTCCTGCACGTGCTCGGCGCGCGGCCCAACTTCGTGAAGGCCGCTCCGGTGGTGCGCGCGCTCGCCGAACTGGGCGTGCGGCAGGGCATCATCCACACCGGCCAGCACTACGACGCGCTCATGTCGGACGTGTTCTTCGCCGACCTCGGCCTCCCCGAGCCGATCGCCAACCTGGCCGTCGGTTCCGGCTCGCACGCCCGCCAGACGGCGGCGCTGCTCGTCGGCCTTGAGGACGTGGTGCTTGAGCAGCGGCCGACGCTGGTCGTCGTCTACGGCGACGTGAACTCGACGCTGGCCGCGATCCTGGTGTGCGCCAAGCTCCACGTGCCGACCGCGCACGTGGAGGCGGGCCTGCGCTCCTTCGACCGGGAGATGCCGGAGGAGGTCAACCGGGTCGTCACCGACGCGCTGTCCGACATCCTCTTCGCCACCTCTCCCGACGCGCTCTCCTACCTGGCCGCCGAGGGTGTCGACCCGGCCCGGGTGCACCTCGTCGGCAACCCGATGATCGACAGCCTGTTCTCGGCGCTGGACCACCTCGATCCGGCCCCGGTCCGCTCCCGGCTCGGCCTGCCCGAGCGGTACGGGGTGGCCACCCTGCACCGTCCCGGCAACGTCGACGACCCCGCCTCCGCCAAGGAGCTGGTCGAGGCGGTGCTCTCGGTGAGCGAGCGCCTCCCGATCGTGGTGCCGCTGCACCCGCGCGGCCGGACCCGCCTGGCCGAGGCCGGGCTGGTGGACACCGAGAACCTGCGCATCGTCGATCCGCTGGGCTACGTGGACTTCCTGTCGCTGGTGCGGGGCGCGACGCTGGTGGTCACCGACTCCGGCGGCGTGCAGGAGGAGACGACCATGCTGGGCGTCCCCTGCCTCACCGTGCGGCCCAACACCGAGCGGCCGATCACCATCACGCACGGCACCAACCGGCTGGTCACCCCCGCGCAGCTGCCCGCCGCCGCCGACCTGGCACTGGCGGACGGCGCGGCGACGCCTTCCGGTGAGCTGCCCCCGCTCTGGGACGGCAAGGCCGGTCCCCGGATCGCCCGGGTGATCGAGAACTGGCTGCGCGGCGGCAACCTCTCCCCGGCTGGGCAAGCCGTACCGCCCAAATCCCTTTAAAACGGCTATTTCGGTACGGCATAGGCCGTAGCCTGGCACGACCCCGGACAAAGGCGATCCCCCATGAGCGAAGAGACCCCCGAAGAGCCGAAGTTCCAGCGTCTTGGGCCGATCAACTGGCTGCCCGAGGAGCGCAAGGTCGTCGAGCGTTTCGAGGAGCGCGTCCGGGACCTTGAGCGGCGGCTCGCCATCGCCGAGGCGAAGGCCGACTACGCGCAGTGGAAGCTGGAGTCGACCAAGGTGCAGCGCCCGTACCGGGTGGCCGAGGCGCTGACCGCGGCCAAGGGATCGGGGGTCACCGCGCTGCCGGGCAGGCTGCGCTCCGCGATGCAGGCCCGCAAGGGCCCCAAGCCGCCCCGCCCGGTGACCGAGGTGGTCGCCGAGCTCGACCAGCAGGGGCCCGTGGTCGACGTGCCGCAGGTCAAGTGGCCGGCCGGTCCGATCGTCCGTCCGGACATGAAGGTCGCGGTCATCCTGGACGACTTCTCCCGGATGGCGTTCAAGTACGAGTGGGACCAGATCGAGTTCGGGCTCCGCGACTGGCCGGAGATCTTCGCCGAGCGCCGTCCCGAGCTGCTGTTCGTGGAGTCGGCCTGGCACGGCAACCAGGGCCGCTGGCGCTACCAGATGACCGGGACGAACGCCCCCAAGCCCGAGCTGCGCGCCCTGATCGACTGGTGCCGCGTCGAGGGGATCCCCACGGTCTTCTGGAACAAGGAGGACCCGCCGAACTTTGACTTCTTCATCGACACGGCCAAGCTGTTCGACTACGTCTTCACCTGCGACGGCGACATGGTGCCCCGCTACCGCGAGGTGCTGGGCCACGACCGGGTCGACGTGCTGCAGTTCGCCGCGCAGCCCCGGGTGCACAACCCGATCCAGGAGAAGCGCGGTCGCCTGAACGACGTGGTCTTCGCCGGCATGTACTTCAGGGACAAGCACCCCGAGCGCCGCGAGCAGATGGAGACCGTCCTCGCCCCGATCCGCGAGCTCGGCCTGCACATCTTCGCGCGCAACGGGACCGTGGACGAGAAGTACGCCTGGCCGAAGGAGTACGTCCCGCACATCGTGGGCGAGCTCCCGTACGACCAGATGCTGGCCGCGTACAAGATGTACAAGGTCTTCCTCAACGTGAACTCGGTGCTCGACTCGCCGACCATGTGCGCCCGCCGGGTCTTCGAGCTGTCGGCCTGCTCGACGTCGATCGTCTCGGGCTGGTCGCGGGCCATCGAGGAGACCTTCGGGTCGCTGATCCCGATCGCCCGTGACGAGCTGGAGTCGTACAACCAGGTCCTGCATCTGATCAACAGCCCCGAGCTCCGCGCCCGCCAGGGACACCTGGCGATGCGCGAGGTCTTCGACAAGCACCTGTTCTCGCACCGGGTGGACCAGATCCTGGAGATCCTCGGCAAGCCGGTGGAGCGGCGGACCCGGTCGATCTCGGTGGTGCTGCCCACCAACCGCGCCGCCCAGATCGAGCACGCGATCTCCTCGGTGGCGAAGCAGGTCCACCGCCCCGTCCAGCTCGTCATGGTCCTGCACGGTCTGGACATCGACCCCGTCGTGGTGGCCGACAAGGCGCGGATGGCCGGGATCACCGACGTCGTGGTGCTGCCCGCCGACTCGTCACTGTCGCTGGGCGCCTGCCTCAACCTGGGCATCGCCGCCGCGGAGGGCGAGCTGATCGCCAAGATGGACGACGACAACCTGTACGGCGAGCACTACCTGTCGGACCTGGCCCGTGCCTTCGACTACTCCGACGCCGAACTGGTCGGCAAGGGCGCCCACTACGCCTACTTCGAGGGCAGCAACACCACGATGCTGCGCCTGCCGGGGCTGGAGCACCGTTACGCCTTCCTGGTGCAGGGCGGCACCTTCCTCGGCAGGGCGGACATGTTCCGGCACTACGGCTTCGAGGACGTCACCCGGGGCGAGGACACCCGCCTGGTCCGCCGGCTCAAGGAGGACCGGGTCAAGATCTACTCCGCGGACCGGTTCAACTTCGTCTACTGGCGCAGCGGCGACGCGGGCATGCACACCTGGCAGGCCGACGACATCAAGCTCACCCGGAACGCGCAGTTCTCTTTCGTGGGGCATCCGGACGCGCATGTGATGATCTGATTTTTGACCGGGCCGTCGCGGGGTCCGGTGTGCTCGATGACGGGCCGGTTGCTCTTGCGGGGACGCGTTCTCTGGCGGGGACGCGTTCTCTGGCGGGGACGCGTTCTCTGGCGGGGACGCGTTCTCTGGCGGGGACGCGTTCGCGCTCCGGTGGGCGGGTGCTCCGGGCGGCCGTCGTTGGTGGCGGGTCTGGGGGTTCAGGCCTTCGGCCTGGCGGGCGCGCTGGTTGCGGATTCTTATAAGCCGCCCGGAGCACCCGCCCACCTCCGCGCACCCTTTGCCTCGCCGTACGGCCTGCGGGCCGTAGCCGCTTCCTTGCGGGCCGCCCATCGGGCTCTTGGACGCTGAAGCAATCCGTACGAGGGGCGTTCCGGGCCCGTCGCCGTAGCTGAAGCAGCGGTGCGGGAAGGAGCGCAGGGGGCTCCCTGTAGTTCATCGGGCCCGTCGTGATTCGCTGGCGCTGGTCGGCTTGTTGCGGCTTGTCGTTGTCGGTCACGGCTTGGCTCGGGGGCGAGTGTGGTCGCCTGATGGGACACACCGCGACTCGGACCACCGCTGTGACCGGAGGGAACCTCACTCCACTCCTCTGCCGTGGTCCAGCCGGACAGGCACACCGCGACTCGAACCACCACGGTGACCGGAGGGAGGGGTACGCCTCGGGAGAGGAGCTTCGGTCAGGTGGGTCAGCTGGAGAAGGAGCCGGGTCCGTCAGGCCCGTCGGTTCTGTTGGCTCCGTCGGTTCTGTTGGTTTCGCTGGTTTCGTTGGTTGGGAGGTGGAACCAGACGGCGGTGCCTGCTTCGGGGTCGTGGTGGGTGCCCCAGGCGGTGGCCAGGGCCTCGACCAGGAGC
>NZ_JBEXUE010000008.1:0-59601 GCF_040614275.1 Streptosporangium sp. NPDC006013 | reverse complement strand
GAGCAGCCAGATCTGGCCACCATCGGTGAGGTTGGTCACCACGCTGCTCAGGGCGTCGCACCGAGGCGCTCGCGGCGCGCGTCGGCAGGGTGGACGCCGGAGCGGGACAGCGTTACGCGCCGCTGGTGTTCACCAACACCTCCACCGGGACCTGCTGGGTGTACGGCTTCGTCGGCCTGATCATGATCGACGGCAGCGGCGACGCGATGCGTACCAGGACGCGCAGGGAGAGCGTCCAGCCCCGGCGGATCACCCTGCGCCCCGGAGCGAGCGCGCACGCCAGGCTGCACTGGAGCGAGGTGCCCGGCGGGAGCCGATCGTGCCCGGCGTCCGCACGGCTGATGATCATCCCGCCGGACGAGGTGGCGCACCTGGAGATTCCGTTCAAGGCGGCCGTCTGCGACGACGGCCGCCTGGACGTGACCCCGATGGCCTCCGGGGCGCGCCTTTAGCTCCTCGAACCGGGTCCGGGCCTGTTTCCCGGACCCCGCCTCGCTCCGGCCGCCGCGCCCCGGCCGGAGCGGACCGGCGGCGTGCCGGAGCGGTCGGCGGTACGCCTAGGGACGTCTCCGGTAGACCTGGGTTTCGATGTCCACCCCGATCTCACATTCCACGCCGAAGTAGTGGTCGCGCGCCTCCAGGAAGCTCTCCTCGATACCGCCCTGCGACCTCACGAAGGAGAGCAGGCTCCACGCCTCCTTCCTGCCGAGCCGGATCTCGTCGGGACCGAACCCCGGCTCGGCGTCCACCACGTAGCCGAGCGTGGTGGAGAAACGCCGGACGGGCTGGAAGCCGAACTCCGCGGCACGCTCAGGGAGATCGTTGAGGATCGTACGGTCGGCGGCGTAGTTACGGTCGTAGGTCTCGAGCATGCGACGGACCACATCGGGACCGCGGAAGGCCGCGTCGTCGACGTCGACCACGTACAGCAGCCCGCCGGGCCGCAGCACCCGGCGCATTTCGAGCAGGGCCAGGTCCGGACTGCGCAGGTGGACGAAGAGGAAGCTCGCCGTGACCACGTCGTGCGACGCGTCCGCCTCACCGGTGGCGTACGCGGTGCCCTGACGGAACGTGAGGCCGGGGAAGTTCGAGCGGGCCCTGGCGAGCAACTGGGGAGCCGGTTCGACTCCCCGCACGTCGTACCCGGCGAACGGGCCCTCCTCGGTGACCGCGGCCAGGTAGTCTCCGGGCCCACTGCCGACGTCGAGCAGCGACGCGGGCGCGGGCGGGAAGGGCGTCGAGGCCAGGCGTGACCGCTGCTCGGCGAGTACCAACCGGCCCTGTGCGCTCAGCCGCGGCGCCTCCTCCTGCAGGGACAGCAGGTCCAGGTAGAAGTTCTCCGCGCCGAGGCGCTCCACCGCCAGCAGGTCACCGCGGCCTTCGTCGGCGAGAAACCGGACCAGCGAGGGAATCGCCAGCCGCTCGTCACCGGACGGCGACTCCCGGGTCAGCTCCCGATGCCTGAGGTAGAACCCCTCCAGGGCCTCTCCGCCCTCCACGGTCATCACCGTGACCGCGTCGTCGCCCGAGCCGACCTCACCGCGCACCACGAAGTCCCGCTTCGCGTACCGATCGAGGAGGTGGTCATACTGACTCGGCCGGACGATGAGGAAGAACCGGGACGGGCGGAGCGACTCGCAGAGCTGCCGCACCATCGAGTTGGCGATCCGCGTGCTGATCAGGCGGCCCCGGTGGGTCTGGAGCGCCACCCGCTTGCCGATCTCGACGGTCGGCCCGTTCAGGTCGGTCAACTCCAGGGCGGCCAGCCCCGGCGCTCCGGGGCGATAGACGTACGCGGAGATGGCGGCCACGATCTTCCCCCCGGACAGGGCGCACAGGTGAAGACCCTCCGGGTCGCCGTCGTGGTGCACCCTCTCCTCGGTCCACCCCAGCTCGGACATGAACACCCGCCGCCGGAGATCAAGGATCTCCTCGGCGGCCTCTTCCCATTTCAGCCAGCGGACCTCGATGTCACTTCCGTTGCGCATGCTCAAAGACCTCTCAGGGGATGCGTCCGAACCGCTCACATGAGTTGGAGGCGTCCGGCGGCGGGTCGACCGGGGTTCCGATCGTGACTACCGGTGAGGACGTCGCCACATCGCGAAAAGAACCAGGAGGGTAGGGGCGGACGGTTCACCGCCGGGCATGGCCAGGACCACGCCGGGGGCGGTTCACGTCTGCCGGGCAGGCCGTCAGCCGCAATATAGGACGGCGGACTTGTGACTTTCTTGGTGTTCGGCCGGACGGTACGGCACGCCCCGCAGGAGCGGTGAGCGCGCCTCAGCTCACGATCCCCGGCAGGATCACCTCGTCGAGCACGACCGAGGCGGTCGGCTGATCGGGCCTGTCGTACTGGCCTGCGGTGACGGCGACCACGAGGTCCAGCGCGGGCGCCACGTAGATCCGCTGACCAATGAGCCGCGCCAGCAGCGCCGAGGCGCCCCCGCAGTAGGACCATCGGACGCCGGGCTCTTCCACGATCGGCTGTCTCAGGATGTAGTGGAAGCGGTCGGGGGCCGACTCCATCGCGATCTCGCTGTTGGCCGTACTGGTGTAGGGGACGTTCTCGTTCCACTCCAGACCGAGCGTCATGGTGAGCGCGTGCTCGACGGTCAGCGCGGCGCGCCGGGGTCCGCCGCGAGGTCCGGGTACTCGGGGAAGTTCCGTAGCGGCGGCTCGTGCGGCTTCGGCACCCGGCCGTCGGCCAGGGCGATGCCGTACAGGAGGCCGACGACGCTCTTGGTGACCGGGCGGATGTCGTGGAGCGTGTCGGGGGTGAAGCGCACGTGGCCGAGGGGCTCGTTCAATGTCAGCTTCTCAGTCCTGAAGGACTGAGCTTGCAGCTCCTCGCCGTCGGTGGCTTCGACGGTCTGGTCCGCGTCAGGCAGCGTGACTCACTGCCCAGCTTGTGACACCGCGCGAGGCGATGTTACGAGCTGCGTTGACGTCGGCGTGCTCAGCGAAGCCGCACGACGTGCAGGAGAAGGTCGCCTGGTCGGGCCGGTTCTTCTTGTCCACGTGCCCGCACGATGAGCAGGCTTGCGAGGTGTAGGCCGGGTCCACGTGTACCAGGGCGACACCGGCACGGGCCGCCTTGTAGGCGATGAACCGGCCGAGCTGATGGAAGCTCCATGAGTGCAGCGTGACCCGCTGGGGCTTGCGGAGCCGTACCCGGTCGCGGATGCCCTGGAGGTCTTCCAGGGCGATGCCTTGCCCGGTGCGTGTCGCCTCGGTCACGATGCGTTTGGCGATGGTGTGGTTGGTGTCGGCGGCGAAGCGCGCTTCTTTGCGGCGGCGTTTCCTCAGCAGCCGTTTCGTGGACTTGGTCTGCTTGGCCTGGAGGCGGCGGCGCAGCTCGCGGTGGCGGTGGCGGACCGCGTTCAGGCCCTTGCCGCTGTGGCGAACCCCGCCACTGGTGGTCGCGATGTTGGCGATCCCCAGGTCCACCCCCAGGAACCCGTCCGGGGCGGCGACCGGCCGGTCGGGAACGTCGCAGGTGGCGATGAGGAACCACATGCCATCGCGGTACAGCAGGTCCGATTCGCCCTTGCGGTAGGCGGCCAGCGTCGTGAGCTGATCGGCCGAGGCGGTGAACGCCACGCTCTTCATCCGCCCGGCGATCGTCCAGATCGACACCGTCCGCGCGTCCATCCGCCAGGACAGACAGCGGTCGTCGAACGGCTGGGCCGCGCCGGGACGAAAGACGATCGGCTTGGCCAAGACCCGCTCGCGCCGCGCGGAGCCGGGCCTGCCCACATTGCCGTTGCGGACATTGGCGTGCAGCGTGGCGTAGGCGTCGGTGACCTTCTTGACGACATGCTGCGCGGCCTGAGCCGCCAGCCCGTAGTCGTCCTTGATCTGCCCGTAGACGTGCTTACGCAGGTCGTAATTGCGAAATACCCGCCGGTGGTGGGCGAGCGCCGAGACCCAGGTGGCCGCCTTATTGACCGCGCGCAGAGTCGCCTCCAGCGCCGCCGCCTGCTCGGGCGTCGGCAGGAGTCTCACCTGCACCACCAGCTTCACATCGCCCAAAATATCGTTTGGTCCATGTCACCGCGGTGGGAACCCGACTTTGACATCCGCCGGGGCCGAACCGTTGTCCACCCGCTGCACGCGCATTCGGTCTTCACACCCAGGTATCGGCGCGGGGTCTTCACCGACGAACCGCTGTGCCACTGCGAAGACATCATGATCGAGGTGTGCGGCAGTTTCGGGGCGGAGCTGGTCGAGTTCAACGGCGAGGAAGATCACGTGCACCTGCTCGTGCACCACCCACCCAAAGCCGCCCTCTCGACGCTGGTGAACAGCCTCAAGGGGCGTGTCCGCCCGGCTACTGCGCAAGGAGTACCCGGCACATATCCGTAGGTATCTGTGGGGCGGGCACTTCTGGTCGCCGTCGTACTTCGTCGCCTCCTGCGGCGGCGCACCCCTATCGATCATCAAGGAGTACATCGAGGACCAGAGACGCCCGGACTGAGCCGCTCGACGGCCTACCGGTCAGCCCACCGCTCGGGCCTTGGCGGCCCTCCTGCGCTGTCGTTTCCTCCCGGGCGTGAACGCCCGGGGTTCCACGCCAGATCACGCTGAAGTCCTCACCTTCGCCGTAGTGCTCGATGACCACCTGGCCGTGGAGCCCGTGTCAGACCATGGCCTCGGACAAGGGTTTGCGGGCCAGGTCGGGGACCTCGGCGTCGGCGGCGGCGTAGCCGATCGGGAACAGGATGTAGGGCCGCTCGTTGCCCGGCCGTCCGCAGATGCCGGTCAGGAACGCCATCGGGTTCGGAGTGTGGGTGAGCGTGGACAGGCCCATCGCGTGCAGGGCCGCGATGAAGAACCCGCAGGCGATGCCGACGCTCTCGTTGACGTAGTAGTGCTTGACCCTGGTGCCGTCGGGGCGCACGCCGTACTTCTCCGCGAAACAGACCACCAGCCACGGCACCGTTTCGAGGTAGCCCTTGTCGGAGCCGGTCTCCAGGTGGGCCAGGGCCGTACGCCACTCCGGGGTCAGCCGCCCGCCCTCGTAGTTCTGCCGCTCCTCGATCTCGGCCGCCTCCCTGATCCGCCTCCTGGTCTCCGGGTCGCCGATCACGACGAACCTCCACGGCTGCTGATGGGCTCCCGAGGGTGCGGTGTTCGCCGTCCTGACGGCCAGCTCGACGCACTCACGCGGCACCGGTTCGTCGCTGAAGAAGCGCACACTCCGGCGCAGGTCCATATGTTCGTAGAACTCCCGGCCCCGCGTCACCATCTCGGCCTCGGGATAACGCACGGGCCGGTACGGAATGAATGGATGGGAATGTTCCCGTGCCACGATCGCCTCCATGGTTGATATATATGCAGGCGTAGTCTGAATTATGGTTGTAAGCAGGGCAACACAGCGGCCGATTCACTGGCAGATTGTCAGCACCGGGCACGCCCCGCACTCCGGAGGTGGACAGATTGGCAGCTCGGAGGAACGGCCTGGACGAGCTCGACCGTAAGGTGCTCCATCTGATCAGGGAGCGCCCCCGGACCGGCCTGCTGGAGATCGCCCGCCTCCTCGGCGTCGCCCGGGGCACCGTCCAGGCCCGCCTGGACCGGATGATCGCCGACGGCGTGATCACCGACTTCGGCCCCAACCTGTCTCCGCACGCCCTCGGCTATCCGGTGCAGGCCTTCACCACCCTTGAGGTGGAGCAGGCCTCCCGCGCCGACATCTCCAGCGCCCTCACAGCGATCCCCGAAGTCCTCGAAGCGCACATCGTCACCGGCCCCGGCGATGTCTGGTGCCGCATCGCCGGACGCGACCACGAGCACATCCAGCAGGTCATCGACCAGACCCTGGCCATCCCCGGAGTGCGGCGGAGCAGCACGGTGATCACCCTGTCCACCGTGGTCCCCCACCGGGTCCAGCCACTGGCCGACGGCCGCTGAACGGAACACGCCGGACCCCGGCAGCGTGCGCGCCGTCGTACCGGCCCGTCCTGAGCGTGCATTGAGAATCGAGGCGGGGACCGCACCGCAGGACAGGCGAGGGCGGGAGCCGGTGAAGTCGGCGGTCGTATCGTGGGGCCAGGGTTGTGAAGATCTGGAGGTTCGACATGGAGTACGTACGCCTGGGGTCCACCGGTATGAAGGTGTCAAGGGTCTGCCTCGGCATGATGAGTTACGGCGATCCCGCCAAGTGGGGTGAGTGGGTGCTCGACGAGGCCGCCGCCGAGCCGATCGTGCGCCGGGCGGTCGAGGCGGGGATCACCTTCTTCGACACCGCCGACGTCTACTCGCTGGGCAGCAGCGAGGAGGTCACCGGCCGGCTGCTGAGCAGGCTCTTCGCCGACCGGGACGACTATGTGCTGGCCACCAAGGTGTGCATGCCGATGGGCAAGGGTGTCAACGACCGCGGCCTGTCGCGCAAGCACATCCTCTCCTCGATCGACACCTCGCTGCGCCGGCTGGGCACCGACTACGTGGACCTCTACCAGATCCACCGCTGGGACCCGGAAACCCCGATCGAGGAGACCATGGAGGCCCTGCACGACGTGGTCCGCGCGGGCAAGGCCCGCTACATCGGCGCCTCCAGCATGTACGCCTGGCAGTTCGCCAAGGCCCAGCACGTCGCCGAGGTCCACGGCTGGACAAAGTTCGTCTCGATGCAGAATCACCACAACCTGCTCTACCGCGAGGAGGAGCGGGAGATGAATCCGCTCTGCCGCGACCAGGGGGTGGGCCTGATCCCGTGGAGCCCGCTGGCCCGGGGCCTGCTCGCCCGCGCCGGAGCCGCGGAGGCCACCACCCGCTCGGGCAGCGACGCACGCATCGAGGCCCTCTACGACGACGCCGACAACGACCGGCTGATCCTGGAGCGGGTCGCCCAGCTGGCCGGGGAGCGCGAGGTCCCTCCCGCCCAGGTGGCGCTCTCCTGGCTGCTCCACCAGCCCGGCCTGTCGGCGCCGATCGTGGGCGCGACCAAGAACAGGCATGTGGACGACGCGGTCGCCGCGGTCGACCTGCCCCTGAGCGAGAAGGAGCTCGCCTTCCTCGCCGAGCCGTACCGCCCCCGGGCCGTCAAGCACTGACCTTTCCGGCTCACCCGCGTGGGCCACCCGATGTCCGGGAGGCCCACGCGGGCGGCCCGGCGCTCACCGGCCCCGTGCCCGCCCGACATCACGGCATGACGCCCCGCCAGGAGATCCGAGCCTGGCGGGGCGTCCGCGTTCGTACCGGGCGGGACGGGCGAGGTTCGGCGGGCGCCCGACCGGCCGCCTTACTCAACAGGACCACATGTGACCTTTTGTCAGGATTTACCGCCTGTGGCGCTATATCTCCAGAGATACGTGCATATGAGGGAGAGATAGTAGTTCCGACCGTGGATTGATCAACGGAGGGTCCGATGGTTCGAAAGATGATCATCCTCGTGGCGGTCGCCGTGGCCGCGATGGGCGGTACGGCCGGCGCCGTCGTCTCCCCCTCCCCCTCCCCTCAGGCCGTCACCCAGCAGGACAGGGACTTCCTCGTCCAGGCGCACCAGTCCAACCTGACCGAGATCGAGTCGAGCAAGACCGCCCTTGAGAAGACCGCCGGCCAGCAGGACCGGAAGGTCACCAAGACCGTCCGCAAGCTGGCAAAGCGTTTCATCAAGGACCACAAGAAACTCGACAAGGCCGTCCGCCGGGTGGCCGATCAGCTCGGCGTCAAGCTTCCCGACACGCCCAACACGGAGCAGCGCAAGCAGCTCGACCAGCTGTCTGCCCTGAGCGGCGCGGAGTTCGACAGGGCCTGGATCAGCGCGGAGCTCCACGGCCACCACGAGACCCTCGCCGCCGTGGAGCAGGAGATCGAGAACGGTTCCTCACCCGAGGTGAAGAAGCTCGCCACCGTTGCCAAGCCCATCGTGCAGGAGCACATAGACCTGCTGCTCAAGGCCGAGAGGGCCTCCACTCCCAGCCCCTCGGAAAGTGCCGGCCCTTCGGAAAGCCCGAGCCTCCCGGAAAGCCCCAGCCCCTCGGAGAGCTGAGGCGAGCACCGCGGCACTCTGGGGCGGCTCCTCGCTCGAAGACTCCCACGACACCGAGCCTTGCCCAGGTGGCCACGGAACGACGGTCACGAAGGCAGCGGCAGGTACTCGAACCAGTCGAAGGCGGCCGTGTTGCTGCTCGGCCGGCCGTTGGAGGTGGCGTACAGACCGATCATGGCACCGGTGAAGCCTCCGGCCACGGTGGAGCTGAGGATCCGGCCGTCCA
This sequence comes from Streptosporangium sp. NPDC006013, assembly GCF_040614275.1. Classification (NCBI taxonomy): domain Bacteria; kingdom Bacillati; phylum Actinomycetota; class Actinomycetes; order Streptosporangiales; family Streptosporangiaceae; genus Streptosporangium; species Streptosporangium sp. NPDC006013. The sequence goes on along the minus strand of NZ_JBEXUE010000008.1, from coordinate 51,382 downwards.
CCGGATCTCCGAGGTCGATCCACTCGCCGGGCCGTACCGCGTAGCGGGCCTGGTAGTCCTGGCCGTGCGCCTCCACGCCGAGCCAGAGCGGTCCGGGCGGTCCGGCCGGCCCGGCCGGGATGTCGGCGCGGGCCAGGCGGGTGTCCACACCCTCGGCCCTGCGGGTGAGTTCCAGACCGCGCACGGTGAGGGTAAGCGCGATGTGGAAGTCGTCGTTCTGGAGCAGGACGAGCCCGGCGCGCTCCTCCCCCTCCGGACGGAACTCCATCACCGTGTGGGCCGCGAAGGCGATGTGCCGCTGCCGCCGGGCGACCAGGCTGGGCGCGGCCCGCTCGCACACGGTCTGCGGGAGCGCGCGGAGGGTGAGCCGGCTGTCGGCCAGACTCCAGTACGGCTCCCTGGGCGTGCGCAGGTGGTTCCAGTCCGGCGCCAGGTGTCCGGCGTCGAAGTGGTCGCAGGCGGGGCCGGCGGGCCAGCGGCGAACCGGCGTCGAGGGGGCCGGCATCCGCGGCTCGACCTGGTCGAACACCGGCCAGTCGTCCTCCCAGCGCACCCTGGTCAGGAAGGTCTCGCGGCCCAGGTTGTAGCCGCGGAAGGCGCGGGCGGCGGCCGTCGTGGGCGGGTCGTCGGGAAGACCGCCGTAGGGGCGGGTGGCGAGCAGCACCGACCACCACTCGCCCTGCGCGTTCTGGACCAGGTCGGGGTGGCCGACGCTGGTGATGGGGTGGCGCAACCCGAGGTGGCGGTGGGTGAGGACGGGGTTGCGCGGGTTGCCCTGGTAGGGGCCGGTGATCCGCTCGGCCCTGGCGACCATGACCGCGTGGTCCTCGGCGGTTCCCCCCTCGGAGGTCAGCAGGTAGTAGTGGGCGCCGATCCGGTAGATGTGCGGGCCCTCGGACCAGATGCCGCCGCGCTGCACCGGCTCCCAGATCACGTACTCCGCACCGACCGGCTTGAGCGTGGCGAGGTCGAGTTCGCGCAGCCAGATCTCGGTGTCACCGTCGTAGCGCCTGGCCGCCCTCTCCCGGCTGCCGGTCATCCAGGCGCGGCCGTCGTCGTCGAAGAAGAGCGAGGGGTCGAAACCTCGGGTGTCGGGAAACCAGACCGGGTCGCTCCACGGCCCGGCCGGGTCGGTGGCGGTGACCAGGAAGTTGCCCGGCTCGTCCATCAGCGTCGTGATCATGTAGAAGACGCCGTCGTGGTACCGGAGAGTGGGGGCGTAGATGCCGCCGGACGGCCGTACGCCGTCCAGATCGAGCTGGGAGGGCCGGTCCAGCACGTGACCGAGCTGCCGCCAGTGCACGAGGTCTCGGCTGTGGAAGATCGGGACCCCGGGAAACCACTCGAAGGACGAGGTGACGAGGTAGTAGTCCGCGCCCACCCGGCATACCGAGGGATCTGGGTGGAAACCGGGGATGACGGGGTTGTCGTACACGGGTCCTCCGTTGGTATGTGCGGATCCTTCGTCCGCGCGACTTCCTGGCCGGGGTAGGCGGCCTCTTCCGGGAGACCCGCGTACCCGGGGGGCGCCGGGCCCGCACGTTCCAACGGCGGGCGGGCCCGGCGGCCCGGGGCGGGCCTACTTGACGAGCTGGAGCACTCCCCACCTCGACGTGTCGACGTAGCCGCGCCCGGTCGGGTCGTTCCAGGTCGCGGCGGCCGCGCGGGTGGCGCCGACGGCGTCGTTGACCTGGATGTCGAAGCCGAGCAGGGCGTCCTTGGCCAGGGTGACCGTGGGCAGCCTGATCGCCGCCTCGACTACGTAGCCGCCGGGGACGCGGGTGGCCGCGCCGGTCAGGTTCTCCTTGACCGCGAAGGCGTCGAAGGTGCCGCCGACGGTCTGCCTGCCGGTGAAGCTGATCCGGTACTGGCCGTCGTCATCGTCGTAGCCCTTGGTCTTGTTGTTCTGCGGGTCCACGAAGATCTCGACGGAGTCCTGCTCCCAGGCGTTGGGCGACTCCTCGCTGAGCTCGGGGTCGGTGACGCGGGCCAGCACGTAGAGGGTGCCGGAGTTCCACATCGCCCGCACCTTGGCGGTCGCCCCCGAGGTGCCCTGGATCCGGGTGCCGGTGGTTATCTCCGGCGCCTGGTTCCACGCGGCGTCCACGATGCCGTCCACCACCGGGGTCCTCTTCGGCGCGCGGGTCGTCCTGATCGCCGGGATGGGGGTCAGCTCACCCGCCCAGGAGATCTGCTGACCACCCGCGTCGGCCACGACGACCTTGACACCGGTGGCCGTCCCCGAGGGGAGCAGCGCCTCCACCCGGTAGCCGGTGGCGGTCTTCTTGGTGTGCGCCCTGAAACCGTGGGCGTGCGTGCCACCTCGCTGGATCCGGTACGGCGTGCCGCCCACGGTGAGGGTGACCGTGTCGTTCTTGTTGTCGGTCGGATCGTTGACCTCGGCCAGTACGTACAGGCCGGCGGATGTGGTGCGCGCCTGCCAGCCGGCGGACAGGTCGCCGATCCTGGCGATGGGGGCGTCGGGCAGCAGGTTCCACTCGTCGTCCCGCTTGCCGTCCACCGTGACCGTGCCCGCGGGCGCGTTCAGGCTCCGGGTCAGCGGGGGCAGCCTGCCGGGGTCGGCGATGCCCCAGTACGCGGGCTTGGCCTGGAGCTCGTCGTCGAACGGCAGTGGCGGGTTGGTCCGGGTGATCGGGAAGGACGACAGCCAGGTCGCGTCGTCGGCGACGCCCCAGATCGTCACCGACGACAGGTGGTCCGCCTGCCGCCGGAAGACGTCGAAGATCTCCCGGTACCGGTGGCCCTGCAGGGCCAGGATCTCGGCGGGCACCGTGTCGTAGGAGGTCACGAAGTCGGTGTAGACGCTCACGTCCAGCTCGGTGACCTGCTGCTCGACGCCGAGTCCGGCGAACTTCTCGATCGTGTCCTCGATGAACGAGGTGGGCGGCTGCTCGACGTTGACGTGCAACTGGTGACCGACCGCGTCGATCGGGACGCCCTCGGCGCGCAGCTTCTTGACCAGGTCGTAGAGCGCCTGCCGCTTGCGCGGGAACTCGGTGTTGTAGTCGTTGATGACGAGCGTCGCGTCCGGGTCCACCTCGCGGGCCACCCGGAAGGCGGTCCTGATGTAGTCGAGGCCGGCGATCTCGAACCATGGGGAGCGGCGCAGCCCGTCCGGCCGGTTCTCGTCGATGACCTCGTTGACCACGTCCCAGGTGCCGATCCTGCCCTTGTAGCGGCCCATCACGGCGCGGATGTGGTTCTCCATCCGCTGGAGCAGGATCTCCTTGGTGGCGCCCTCGAACACCCAGTCGGGGGTCTGGCTGTGCCACACCAGGGTGTGGCCGCGGAACTCCAGGCCGTTGGTGGTCGCCCAGTCGACCAGGTAGTCACCGTCGGCGAAGGTGAAGTCGCCCTCGGCGGGCTCGGTGGCGTCCCATTTGAGGCTGTTGCCGGGGGTGACGCTCTGGTAGTGCTTGGTGATCAGCTTGGCGTGCTCGCCCAGGGTGGCGCCCCGGTAGAAGGCCGCGCCGACGGTGAACGGCAAGCTGTCCTTCAGCGAGGGAATGTCGGTCTGGATGGGCTTGGGTTCGACGTAGGTCAGCTGGAAGTCGTCGATGGCGAACGGTTCCGTCCCCGCGGCCGACTCGACGTAGACGCTCAGGAAGTCCACGTCGTGGGCCAGGGTGTAGGTGCCCGCGAGCCTGGTCCACTCGCCGGCGGCCAATGCCCTGGGCGCGGCCACCCGCTCGTAGGCGGGGGTGCCGTCCAGCCTCCGTTCGACGGACAGGCCCAGGCTCTGGGCGCTGTCGGTGCGCACCCACACCGACAGGTCGTACTTCGATCCCTTGGCCATCTTGCCGAGGACGGTCCGTGCGGGACCGTCCCAGGAGGCCTGCCGGTTCGTCACGCCCAGGCCGTAGGCCCCGGTGTGCGCGAAGCCGTCTCCCGGGGTCAGGGTGGCGCCGCCACGCGCGGTCCACTCCTGCGCGGTGCCGGTCTCGAAGTCGCTGGTCAGGCCGGACCGGGTGGGGTCGGTGTCGGCGGTGACCACGATGTCGTCGAGCTGGAAGGCGACGGTCTCGCCCGAGCTCTCCGCGTACAGCGACAGGGCCGAGTCGGCCGCGTAGGTGTAGGTGCCGGACAGCCGGACCCACTCGGAGTCGGTGACGGTGGCCGCCGCGACCCGCTCGTAGACCGTCGTGCCGCCTGCCGGGGTGCGCTGCACGGTGAGCGCGACCGTCGAGGACGGCTGACCGGCGACGGCCCGCGCCCACGCGGTCACCTGGTAGCTGACGCCCTTCTCGAAGGGCGGGGTCACGGCCGCTCCGTGCCAGGTCGCACTGCGGCCGGTGGTGAGCAGGGACCGGGTTCCGCCGTGCGCGGAGTCCGTGGCCGCGGTGACCGAGACCCCGGAGCCCCGGGGTTCCCAGCCCTGCGTGCCGGACTCGAAGTCGTAGCTGGCGATGGTGGCGGCGGCCGCGTGCGCGGCGGGGACGGTTGACGCGCCTGCCAGGAATGACAGTGCGAGGGACAACAGGGCCAGGACCGCTGTTCGCGGCCGGGGGGTGCGCATCTCTCCTAGGCTCCTCGGTCAGGTAGGAGTGGGGTGCCGGTGGGACAGCGGGATCCGCCGGGCGTCGCCGCGCGGGTCCTCAGGCGCCACCACCGTACGACTCCGTCAAGCATCGCCGTACGGGGTCGCCGTGCGGTTTCCTCAGACGTCACCGCCCGGGTTATCACCCTGCCGGTTCTCGGCGAGCAGGTTCTCGGTGAGCGGGTTCTCGGCGAGCAGGTTCTCGGCGAGCAGGTTCTCGGCGAGCAGGTTCTCGGCGAGCAGGTCGAGCAGCGGCTGCCGCCGGACGCAGCGGGTGAGCGCGAAGGAGTCGGCGAGGGCGGTCAGTTCCTCGTCGGAGCAGCCTCGCAGCAGTTCGGCGTACTCGGGGACCAGGGCCTGCGCGATGAGGATGTGCCGGATCAGGTCGTCGGTCTGGTAGCGGGCACCCCACGGGTAGGGGTTCCAGGAGGGGAACTCGGTCTCCATCAGCCGGTGCAGCGGCGCCAGCTCACTCGCCGACTCCTCCATCGTCGAGCCCCACCGGTCCGCGCCCAGCCGTCCCTTCTTGGCGATGAAGTCACCGAACCGGCTCATGTACGGTTCACCCGCGCTGACCAGGCCCTGCAGCCCGACGTCCTTGTAGGTCCACAGCGACCAGCCGGCCTGGTAGGAGTCGAAGATCTCCAACTGGTCGCGGAGGATCTGGTAGCGCTGCCGGTCGATCTCCGCGTCGCCGGTGTAGACGGGGCCGAACTCGCCGACCCACAGGGGGGTGCCCGTCTCACGCTGGAAGACGGTCCGCCGCTCGAAGGATTTCTCCAGCTGGGCCCGGTCCACCCACTCGCCGCGGGTGTGGCCGGGGTAGGGGCCGCCGTGTGCGAATCCGGCCAGGGCGTAGTCGTGGCAGACGAATACCGTGTTCTCGTACACCTCGCGGAAGATCGAGAAATCGGTGGAGTAGGTGTTGCCGTCCAGGAACAGCACGTGTCCGGGGTCGACGGCACGGACCGCCTTGACCAGGCGGTCGTAGAAGGGGCCGACCACCTGCCCGCTGGAGTCGCCGGGCTCGTTGATCGGGTTGTAGCCGGCCACCCATGGGTTGTCCCGGTAGCGGTCGGCCACGGCCTCCCACAGGTGGACGACGCGGTCCTGGAAGTGCCGGTGCTGCCAGAAGGAGGCTATATGCGTGGGATTGTCGGAGTGCCAGTGCTGGTTCTGCGCGCCGGGCAGGGCGTGCAGGTCGATGACGCTGTAGATGCCGCACTCGGCGAGCAGGCCGATCACCCGGTCGAGGTGCCGGAAGCCCTGCTCGATGATCTCGAAGGGGCGGTCGTCGGACTCCAGGTGGCGGTAGTTGATCGGGATCCGGACGCAGTTGACGCCGAGACCGGCGAGGAGCGAGGCGTCGTCCGCGCCGAAGAACGAGGTGAGCAGGCGGTCGAAGAACAGCTCGGCCCGGTCGTCGCCGAGCACCTCCCGGACCGCGGCGCGCATCGTGGCCTCGTTGGCCGGATATCCGGTGATGAAGTTCTCCATGTTCAGCCAGCCCCCGAGGCCTACTCCGCGCAGCCGTACCGGGGTGCCGGCCGAATCGACGAGACGGGATCCGGCGACACTCAGGGTCATGTTTCTCACTCTCCACAACGGTCGTTCGACACAGCGATGAGGTCCCGGCTCAGCCCTTGGTGGCGCCCGCGGTGAGGCCGCTGATCAGCTGGCGCTCGGCGACCGCGTAGAAGGCCAGGGCCGGGACCATGGAGACGATGACGTAGGCCAGGATCTTGGCCGTGTCCGCCGCGTACTCCCCCTGGAACTGCTGGACGCCCAGTGGCAGCGTCCACAGGTTCGGGTCGTTGAAGACCACCAGCGGGAGGAAGAAGTTGTTCCAGCTCGCCACGATCGCCAGCACCGAGACGGTGGCCAGGGCGGGCCTGGCCATCGGCAGCAGCACCCGCCAGAAGAACCCGAAGGGGGTGCAGCCGTCGAGGGTGGCGGCCTCCTCGACCTCGTTGGGGATGGACCGGAAGAAGGTTCGCAGGATGATGATCGTCAGCGGCAGCCCGAACGCGGCCTGCGGCAGGATCACCCCGAGCGGGTTGTCCAGCAGGCCGAAGGTGCGCAGCAGGATGAACAGCGGCAGGATCGCCACCGCGAACGGGAACATCAGCCCGATGGCGAACAGCGTGAACAGGAACTCGCGGCCGCGGAAGGCGAACCGGGCGAAGGCGAAGGCCGCCATCGCCGACAGGAACACCACCAGCATGGTGGTCGCCACCGCGATGAACAGACTGTTGAGGAGCTGGCGCCAGAACGCGCCGGTGGTGATCACGTCGGTGTAGTTCTCGGTGACCCAGGGGGAGGGCAGGCCGAGCGGGTTCTCCGACAGCTGGGCGGTGGTCTTGAAACCACCGAACAGGCCGTACACGAAAGGGACGACGATGAAGACCGCCGCCACCCAGACGATCACGTGGATCGGGGCCGTCCGGAACCGGGCGATCATCGGTGGTCTCCCATCGTGGTACTGGCCCCCTCCAGATCTCGGCGCAGCACGAACCGCTGGTAGCCGAGGGCGAAGACGAGGCTGATCAGGAACATGGCGACGCTGATCGCGCTGGAGTAACCGATCTGGGTCCGTTTGAAACCGTATTCGAACATGCTCACGGCCATGGTCTCCGAGGCGTGCGAGGGGCCGCCGCCGGTGAGGATCCAGACCAGGTCGAAGAGCTGGATCGTGCCGATGACGGACAGGAACACGCTGACCCTGATGGTGGGGCCGAGCAGCGGCAGGGTGACGTGCCGGAACACCTTCCAGCCACCGGCGCCGTCGATCCTGGCCGCCTCGTGCAACTCCTTGGGGATGCCCTGCAGCCCGGCCAGATAGATGATCATGTGGAATCCGAAGTACTTCCAGGTGATCACCAGGAAGATCGAGAACAGCACGGTGTCCGGCTCCGACAGCCAGCTCCACGGCTCCAGCCCCCAGGAGGTCAGCAGCCGGTTGGCCAGCCCCGCCTCGGGCGAGAGGATCAGCGAGAACAGCACGCCGGTGATCGCCTCGGAGAGCATGTACGGCGCGAAGAACAGCAGCCGGTAGAGGGCGCGCCCCCGGATCCGCTGGTTCAGCATCACCGCCAGGCCCAGCGAGAGCGGCAGCTGCACCACCAGGGAGAGCACGACCAGGATGCCGCCGTTTTGCAGGTCGCCGATGAAGATGTCGCTGTTCAGCAGCCGGGTGAAGTTGTCCAGACCGATGAAGTCGCTCGGCGGCCCGATGCCGTTCCACTTGTGGAGGCTGGTGTAACCGGCGACCAGGATCGGCGTCAGCACCAGCAGGGTGAACAGGACCAGGGCGGGGAGCACGAACAGGATCGCGGTGATCCAGCCGCTTCCCCGGCGCCGCCCCTCGCGCCGTCCTCGCCGCTCGGCGGGTCTTCCTCCGGGAGGGGCCGGACGTGCGTCCGGCCCGGTCATCGTCGTCACCGACCTCGCCCCTTCACCGTGCTCACCGTCGGTTTCCTGGCCTCGATCGGCTCTGTCACCTTCATCCGGACGGTTACTCCGACTCCGACTTCGCCGTCTCGGTGATGACCTTGACGACCTCCTCCGGCGTCTTCTTGCCCGCGATCAGCTCGGCCACGGCGTCGTTGACCTCCTGGCCGACGGCCGGCGGGTACGCCTGGTCGAGGTAGAGCTGGAAGCCGGTCGCGGCCGACAGGGCGTCGGAGACCACCTTGATGTTGGGGTCGGTGACAGCCGACTCCTCACCCTTGAGCACCGGGAGCACACCTCCCGCGGCGACCGCCTTGGAGTGGTTCTCCTGCTTGAGCGCGAACTTCAGGAAGTCCAGCGCGGCGGGCGGGGCGTTGACGCCCACGGCCAGGCCGCCACCGCCGCCGAACGCGTCGCCCGCGGAGCCCTTGCCCCCGTCCACGGACGGGAAGGTGAAGAACCCGAGGTCGTCCCCGAGGCCCTTGCCGGAGTCCTTCTGCACGGACGGCGCCCACTGGCCCATCAGTTCCATGGCGGCCTTGCCGTTGCTCACGGTCGCGGCCTGTCCATCGGGGGTGGAGTAGTCGGCGTTGAGGAAGCCCTTCTGGAACGGCTGGAGGTCGACGAGTTCCTTGAGCCGCTGCCCGGCGGCGACGAAGTCGGGGCCGGTGAAGTCGTTGGTGGTGCCGGCCTGACTGAGCGCGTCCAGGCCCGCCACCCGCATGGCCAGGTAGGCCCAGTAGTAGTGGCCCGGCCACTTGGCCTTGCCGGCGAGGGCTATCGGGGTGGTCCCGGTCGCCTTGATCTTCTTCACCGCGTCCAGGAACTCGGTCCAGGTGGCGGGCGGAGTGGAGACGCCGGCCTTGGTGAAGATCGACTTGTTGTACCAGAAGCCGACCATGCCGATGTCGGTGGGCAGCCCGTAGGTCTTCCCGTCGAACTGGTAGGCGGCCAGGGAGGCCGGGGTGAAGTTGCCGAGGATGTCACCGGCCTCCGACGTCAGGTCCTTCACCAGGCCCGCCTCGATGTGCTGCTTCAGGACGCCGCCACCCCAGGTGGAGTAGAGGTCGGGCGCCTTCCCCGACTGGGTGAGGGTGGCGAGCTTCGGTTTGTAGGAGTCGTTCTCGATGCCGATGTTCTTGATCGTCACATTCGGGTTGGCCGCCTGGTACTCCTTGACGCGATCCGCCCAGAAGGACTTGAGCGGTTCGGCCGTCGCCAGGTTCCAGAACTCGAAGGTGACCTTCTCCGAGCCGGCGCTCGCGCCCGGTTTCGACCCGTTGTCGTCTCCGCTCGTGCCGCAGGCTCCAAGAAGCGCCATCGATGCCGCCAGCGCCACCACGCCTCGCCGACTCAGCATGGGGTTCCCCTTTCGGGAGTGGGTCTGAAAAATTTCATAGGTTCCCCGAATATTTCGTGACCCGGAGGATAGGTAAACTGTTGGTTACGCGTCAATAGCCGCCGTGGTAGCGAGCTCGAACAGCGACGGAGACGGCCCTCTTACGGGTCTCCGAAAGTTTTCGGTTAGTATTCGCCGCATGCCATCCAAGAGGCGGGTGACGATCGCCCTGATCGCCGAGGAGGCCGGGGTCTCCGCGCCCACGGTCTCGAAAGTCATCAACGGGCGGCCCGAGGTCGCCTCCGAGACCAGGCAGCGGATCGAGCGCCTGCTGCACAAGCACGGCTACATACGCAGGACCGGCCAGGGTGACGAGCCCGTCGGCCTGGTGGACCTGGTCTTCACCGAGATCGAGAGCCCGTGGGCGATGGAACTGGTGCGCGGCGTGGAGACCGCGGCCCGCGAGGTCGACGCCGGCGTGGTCGTCTCGGTACTGCACAGCCACGCGGGCCCGGGCAGGGACTGGGTGGAGCGGATCGCCACCCGGCGCACCGACGGGGCCATCCTGATCGGCTCGCGGATCAGCGCCGCCCAGCATGGCCAGCTGGCCGCCAGGTCCATCCCCTTTGTGGTGGTGGATCCGGAGGGCGAGCCTCCGCCGGGAGTCGCCTCGGTCGGCGCCACCAACTGGAACGGCGGCCTGGCCGCGACCCGTCACCTGCTGGAGCTGGGCCACCGCCGGATCGGGATGATCGGCGGCCCGGCCGGCATGCTGTGCAGCCGGGCCCGCATCGACGGCTACCGCGCCGCGCTGGAGACCGCGGGGATCGCGGTGGACCCCTCGCTCATCGGGTACGGCGACTTCCTGGTCGGCTCGGGCCGCGACCTGGGCCACGCGCTGCTGTCGGCGGCGGACCCGCCCACCGCGATCTTCGCCGGCAGTGACATGCAGGCGTTCGGCGTCTTCGAGGCGGCCAGGCAGCGTGGCCTGCGGGTGCCGGAGGACCTGTCGGTGGTGGGCTTCGACGACCTGCCTTTGGCACGTTCCGCCTGGCCGCCGCTGACCACCGTGCGCCAGCCGCTCCAGGAGATGGCCGCGCTGGCCACCCGGATGGTGCTCGGCCTCGACCGCGGTGGGCACGAGCCCCGGCGGGTGGAACTGGCCACCGACCTCGTGGTCCGCGACAGCACCGCCCGCCCTGACGGCTGTTGACTGCCGCCCTCCGAAACATTTACGGTGATCGACACGAAAAGTCTCGGTAATCTTGTGAAACTTTCGGAAAGCGGGTTCCCGCATGTCACGACGTCACAGGGCACTACTGACACCGATCCTCCTGCTCCCCCTCCTCGGGCTTAGCCCGGCCATCAAGGAAAGCGCTTCCCCGATCCGGGTGGATCAGCACGGCGTCCTCCAGCGGATCGACGGCTTCGGCTTCTCCCAGGCATTCCGGCGCAACGAACTGGTCCGCGCGCTGCCCGCCGCCAAGCAGCGGGAGATCCTCGACCTCTGGCTGAGCCCGGAGAAGGGCGCCGGGCTCAGCATCCTGCGCCTGGGAATCGGCTCCTCCCCGGCCGGCAGCCCGTACGACCTGATGACCTCCATCCAGCCCGAGGACCCCGGCGGCCCGGACGCGCCGCCGAAGTACGTCTGGGACGGCGAGGACGGCGGCCAGGTCTGGCTGGCCAAGGAGGCCAAACGCTACGGCGTGAACCGTTTCTACGCCGACGCCTGGAGCGCCCCGGGCTACATGAAGGACAACGGCTCCGACAGCAACGGCGGCACCCTGCTCCCGGCGTGGCGGCAGGCGTACGCCGACTACCTGGTCCAGTACGCGAGGTTCTACGCCCGGGAGGGCATCAAGATCACCGACCTCGGGTTCACCAACGAGCCCGACCTCACCGTCTCGTACGCCTCGATGCGCTTCACCCCGAGCCAGGCCGCCGAGTTCGTCAAGGTCCTCGGCCCCACGGCGGCCCGCGCCGGCCTCAAGGTGATCTGCTGCGACGCCGCCGGCTGGTCCGAGCAGCGCGAGTACACCCGCGCCATCGAGGCCGACCCCGCCGCGCGGCGGTGGGTCGCCACGCACGCCGGCCATCCCTACGTCAGCCCGGTGGACGGCCCGCTGCCCACCGGCCGGCCGGTCTGGATGTCGGAGTGGTCGCCCAACGGAAGCACCTGGAACGAGGCGTGGGACGACGGCAGCGGCTACGACGGCCTCGCGGTCGCCCAGCAGATCCACGACTCGCTCACCCTGGGCAAGGCGAACGGCTACGTCTTCTGGTTCGGCGCCTCGCGCGGTGCCACCCGGGGCCTGATCCAGATCGACGAGGCCACCTCGACCTACCACGTCTCCAAGCGCCTGTGGGCACTGGCCGCCTACAGCCGCTTCATCCGGCCGGGCGCGATCCGGCTCGCCGTCACGGCCGCCGACCCGGCGCTGAAGGTCACCGCCTTCCGCAACGCCGGGGGCTCGGAGGTCGTGGAGATCCTCAACACCGCCACCGTCCCCGTCTCCACCAGGATCACGACCCGGGCGGGCCGGGCCACCTCCTACCTGACCGACGGCGACCACTCACTCGCGGCCACGCCGCTCGCGGGTCTGCGGCCGGACCGGACCCTCACCCTTCCCCCGCGTTCCCTGACCACGGTCGTCGTACGTTGACGCGCCCCGTACCGGAGACGGCCGTCACGCGGAAGGGACGCGGATGATCCGGGTGGCGGTCGTGGGCACCGGCGGCATCGCGGGGATCTGCCATCTGCCCGCGCTGCGCACCCAGTCGCACCGGGCGCGGGTGGTGGCCGCCGCGGACACCGACGAGGCGCGGGTCAGGGCGTTCTGCGCCGAGCACGCGATCCCGCGGGCGTACCCCTCCCTGGAGGCGATGCTCGACGCCGAGCGGCCCGACCTCGTCCACCTGTGCACCCCGCCGCACCTGCACGCCGCCCAGGCGAGGGCCTGCCTGAAGGCCGGCGCCTGGGTGTGGATCGAGAAACCCGCCTGCCGGTCGCTGGCCGAGTACGACCTGATCACCTCGGCCGAGGGGCCCGGCTACGCCTCGGTGGTCTCCCAGCACCGGTTCGGCTCCGGCGCGCGCCACCTGCGCGCCCTCGCCCCCGAACTGGGCCGGCCGCTCGTCGCGCTCTGCGTGACCGCCTGGTACCGCGACCACGCCTACTTCGAGGCGCCCTGGCGCGGCCGCTGGGAGACCGAGGGCGGCGGCCCCACCATGGGTCACGGCATCCACCAGATGGACCTCATGCTGTCGATCCTGGGCGACTGGTCGGAGATCCGCGCGATGACCGGCACGCTGGACCGCCGGATCGAAACCGAGGACGTCTCGATGGCCGCCGTCCGCTTCGCCTCCGGAGCCATGGCCTCGGTGGTCAACAGCGTGCTGTCCCGGCGCCAGGAGAGCTACCTGCGCTTCGACTACGCCGAGGCGACGGTGGAGCTGCGCCACCTGTACGGCTACCGCAACGCCGACTGGAGGTCCACCTCGGCGCGCTGGAACCCGCCGACCGACCTGCCGAGCTCGCACGAGGCGCAGCTGGCGGAGCTGCTGGACGCCTACGAGCGCGGCGAGCGCCCGCCCATGAGCGGTCCCGAGGGGCGCCGGTCGCTCGAACTGATCACCGGCCTGTACGCCTCGGCGTTCACCGGCCGGCCCGTGCTCCGCACCGATCTCACCCCCGATCACCCCTTCTACCACCGCCTGGACGGACGCGCATGGAGCTGACCTTCACCGAGCGCGGCGTCGAGATCCTGCGCTACGTCCACCGGCCGGAAACGCCGGTGTTCGAATCGCCCAAGCCCTACTTCCACCCGATCAGGACCCTGGCGGGCGACGTGGTCAGCGCCTACCGCCCGCACGACCACCGCTGGCACCGGGGCCTGCAGCTGACCGTCTCGGACCTGTCGGGGGAGAACTTCTGGGGCGGCGGCAGCTACGTTCGCGCGGCCGCCGGATACGTGGACCTGCCGAACAACGGGACCATGCGGCACGAGGAGTTCCTCGCCCCCGGCGTGGAGCGGCTGACCTGGCACACCCAGGGCGGCGAGCACTGGGTGGACGAGGTGAGGACCTTCGAGGTCGGCGACGTCGGCGACGACTCGTGGGCGCTGGAGCTGTCCACCGCGATCACCAACGTACGCGGAAGGGACCTGGTCTTCGGCAGTCCCACCACCTCCGGCCGCCCGATGGCCGGGTACTGCGGCCTGTTCTGGCGCGGGCCCCGCTCCTTCGAGCACGGCCGGGTGATCGCCGAAGGCGGCGAGGGACCGGAGATGATGGGCCGGGAGTCGGCGTGGCTGGCCTACACCGGCACCCACGACGAGGTCGACCGCTCCTCCACCCTGCTGTTCCAGAGCGCCCGGCCCACCGTCTGGTTCGTCCGCACCACGCCGTTCGCGGCGGTCAACCCGTCCATCGCGTTCCATCGCGAACTGATCCTGCCGCCCGGCGCGACGCTGCGGCTGCGCTACCGGATGGTCGTGGCCACCGGCGCGTGGGACCGCCCCCGGCTGGAGGCGTACGTCCGGAGGCACCCGTGTTCGGCACCGGCGTGAGCGATCTGACCGTCTACGACTGGCCCGCCGCCGACGGCCTGCGCGGTGGCTCGCCGCACCTGCACACCCTGTGTGCCGAGGCGTACGCCGTGGTGGCCGGTTCCGGCAGCGTGCAGACCCTGACCTGGGACGGTTACCAGGAGACGGCGCTGGCCCCCGGCTCCGTCGTCTGGTTCACCCCGGGCACCGTCCATCGCCTGGTCAACGGCGGTGACCTGCGCATCGTGGTCCTCATGCAGAACAGCGGCCTGCCCGAGGCCGGCGACGCCGTCCTGACCTTCCCCCCCGACGTCCTCGCCGATCCGGCCGGCTACGCCGGGGCCGCGCGCTCGGCCCCGCGCGAGCGCCGCGACCTGGCCGTCGAGGGGTTCCTGCGGCTCCGCGCCGCGGGCCGCCCCGGTTTCGCCGCCTTCCTTGAGGCCGCCGCCGGCCTCGTCGGCCCCCACCTGGACGCCTTCGAGTCCCGCTGGCGCCAGGGCCCGCTGCGCGCGGCGGAGACGACGGGCACCCGGCTGGCCGCGCTCCGCGCCGGCGACCTGGCCCACCTGCGCGAGGCGGCGGTCACCCGGATGCCCTCCGTGCCCCGCGACGGCATGTGCGGCCACCTGCTGACCTATCCGGCGGACCTTCCCGATCGGGACGGGGCCTGAGGCCGGCGGCGGGCGCGGCGGACCGCCGGGAGCGGGAACTGTCGGTGCGATCTTCTAGGCTGGCCCCATGGCACGAGCTAACGACGACGTCGCGGCCGCTCTGGAGGAGTACGCCGAGCTGTTCGCGATGACCGGCGGCGACGCGTTCCGGGTCCGCAGTTACCAGAAGGCCGCCAAGGCGATCGCGGGCTCTCCCGAGGACATCACGGCCGTGCCCGTGCGAAGCGTGCCGGGGGTGGGCGAGGCGATCGCCAAGAAGGTCGAGGAATACCTGGAGCGGGGCAGCTTCCGGCAGCTCGACGACCTGCGAGGGAAGGTTCCCCAGGGAGTGCGGCGGCTGACCCGGGTGGCCTCGCTCGGGCCGAAGAAGGCGGTCTTCCTCTACCAGGAGCTGGGCATCGACTCCCCCGAGGCCCTGGCGAAGGCCATCGGAGAGGGGCGTCTCGAGGGCGTCAGGGGCTTCGGCGCCAAGACCGTGGAAAACCTGCTCAAGGGGGTCGAGAACCTGGCGGAGAACAGCGCCAGGATGCACATCGGAGCCGCCATGGACCTGGCGGAGCGGGTCATCGCCTCGCTGCCGGGTGCCGAGCGGATCGCCTACGCCGGGTCGCTGCGCCGGATGAAGGACACCATCGGCGACGTCGACGTCCTCGCGGTCGGCCCCGAGTCGCTGATGGACGACTTCAAGGCCCAGCCCTACGTCGCGGAGGTCATCGCCTCGGGCGACAAGAAGACCTCGATCCGCACCGCCCAGGGTGTCCAGGTCGACCTGCGCCTGGTCCCCGCCGAGTCGTGGGGCGCCGCGCTGATGTACTTCACCGGTTCCAAGGAGCACACGGTGCACCTGCGGGAGATCACGGTGAAGAAGGGCTGGAAGCTGTCGGAGTACGGCCTTTTCGAGGGGGAGCGGGTGATCGCGGCCGCGACCGAGGAGGAGGTCTTCGAGGCGTTCGGCATGGAGTGGATCCCGCCGACCCTGCGCGAGGACACCGGTGAGATCGCCGCCGCGCTCGCCGGTGAGCTGCCCAAGCTGGTCACCCTGGAGGATCTGCGGGGCGACCTGCACACCCACACCGACCTGACCGACGGGATCGCCTCGCTGGAGGACATGGTCGCCGCCGCCCACGCTCGCGGCTACTCCTACTACGCGGTGACCGACCACGCGCCCGACCTGGCGATGCAGCGGATGACGCTGGAGGCGGCCCTGGAGCAGCGCGAGCGGCTGCACCGGCTGCAGGAGAGATATCCGAAGATGCGGCTGCTGCACGGCAGCGAGCTGAACATCGCCCCCGACGGCTCGGTCGACTGGCCGGCCGAGGTGCTGGCGGGCTTCGACGTGTGCGTGGCCAGCGTCCACTCGCACTTCACCCAGTCACGCGAGGAGATGACCCGGCGCCTCGTCACCGCGTGCGAGAACCCCCACGTGCACATCATCGGCCACCCGACCACCCGCAGGATCGGCGCCCGGGGGCCGGTGGACGCCGACTGGGACGAGGTGTTTCGCGCCGCGGCCCGCACCGGCACCGCGATGGAGATCGACTCCTTCCCCGACCGCTCCGACCTCCCCTCGGACCTGGTGCGGCTGGCGCAACACCACGGCGTGAAATTCTCCATCGACAGCGACGCCCACGCGGTTCCCCATCTCGACAACCAGCGGTTCGGCATCGGTGTCGCCCAGCGCGGCTGGCTCACCGGCGACGATGTGATAAACACCTGGCCCCTGGAGCGGCTGCTGGCTTTCCTCGGTCGTTGAGGGGATGATTGAGAGCGGCAAGGACGTGGTCCCCATCGTGTATTGCATAGTTTACTGGTAGGAAATAGGTGTAGAGAGGAGTGGCGCCGGATGCCGTACGAGAACCTCGACGACGAGGCCGTCCACCAGCGCACCCGAGCCGGGCAGCTGCCGCGGGAGGCCCCCGACCGGCTCCGGCTGGCCGCCGTCGACGGCAGGACCCTCGATGACCGGGGCGGCGACAGCGCCGGTGACAGGGGGGCCTCGAACGACGATCCGTCCGCCACGGGGATCGTCAAGCCGCTGCCGCCGGAGCTGTTCGTCGAGCACGAGACCAATGCCGAGATGCGCTGGGACGCCATGGGCGACATCGGGTTCCACGTGCCCAACGACCGGTTCTTCGTCCGCAACCACACCTCCACCCCGATCATCGACGCGGCCACCTGGCGGCTGCGGCTGCACGGCACGGGCCTGAGCGCCCCCCGGAGTTTCGGCTACCAGGAACTACTCGCGATGCCCTCGGTGACGCGCGACGTGGCGATCGAGTGCGCGGGCAACGGGCGGAGCCTCTTCACCACCCAGCAGCACCAGGAGGTCACCGGCACCCCGTGGCGGCTCGGCGGCGTCGGGGTGGCCCGCTGGCGCGGGGTTCCGCTGGCCACGGTATTGGAACGGTCCGGGATCACCGCGGACGCCGTCGACGTCATGGCCCGCGGACTCGACCCCGCCTACGTGGCCGACGGGGTCGACTACGGCCGGGTACGCCGCCCGATCCCGGTGGCCAAGGCGCTGCGGGACGTCATCCTCGCCTACGAGATGAACGGCGAGCCGCTCCCGCCCGACCACGGCCACCCCGTGCGGCTGATCGTCCCCGGCTGGATCGGCCTGGCCTCGGTCAAGTGGGTCGGCGACATCGAGGTGTCCACCTCGCCGCTGTCCTCGCCCTGGAACACCGAGTTCTACCGGATGTTCGGCGACGCCTACCTGCCGCAGGGCAGCGCCCCGCTGACCACGCAGGGCGTCAGGAGCGCCTTCGAGCTGCCCTGGAACGCCACTCTGGTCGCCGGGCGCCCCTACCTGCTGCGCGGACGGTCCTGGTCGGGCAACGGCCGGATCGCCGACGTGGAGGTGAGCCTGGACGACGGCGCCACCTGGCAGCGCGCTCCGCTGCGCGGACCGCACGTGGCATCCACCTGGACCCGCTGGCAGGTCACCTGGAAACCCGCGGAGACCGGCCGGTACTTCCTGCTCGCCCGCGCCACCGACGAGACCGGCGCGGTCCAGCCGTCGCACACCACGCACAACGACTTCGGCTACCTCTTCGACGCCGTCGTCCGCCACCCCGTGACCGTCGTGAGCGGGTGACCGGGGCCCCGCCCAGCCGAACGGCCCGGCCCGCGGCTCCGGATGCCCGCACCCGAGTATCACCTTCGGAAAGAATCGCCGGGACACCTCCATCCGGCAGGCGTGACTACCGAGCGAAATGGGAATGTTACCGAACGCGATGATCGGCTGGGCCTCCAGACCTCGCCGGAAAGACATCCGAGGTCCCACGGAGGAAACGAGAGGGAAACGTGCCGACCTGATGATGGCAATACGTGTTCTCCCATCTTCCGCCAGGAGGCTCGACCGATGCGCCAGCTGACCGCGCTCGACGCGCAGTTCCTTCACGCAGAATCGGCGACCACGGCGGCCCACGTCGCAGGGCTGGCCATCCTCGACCCCGCCTGCTCCCGGGCGGGGACCGTCACCCGCGAGTGCCTGATCGGGCTGCTCCACGAGCGGGTGCACCTGGCCCCGGCGCTGAGGCTCCGCCTGGCCACCGTGCCGTTCGACCTCGACCGGCCGTACTGGACGGAAGACCCCGATCTCGACGTCGCCGGCCACGTCCACGAGGTGACCCTGGCCGCGCCGGGCGACGACGCCCAGCTCGCCGAGGAGGTGGCCCGGATCCACGAGCGGCGCCTCGACCGGGGCCGCCCGCTCTGGGAGATGCATCTCATCCAGGGACTGACCGGCGGCCGGGTCGCCCTGTACGCCAAGGTCCACCACTGCGCCATCGATGGGGTCTCGGGAGCGGAGACACTCGCCGCGCTGCTGGATCTGACGCCCGAGCCCCGCGTCGTCGAGCGGCCCGCGCCCACGCCGCGGACCACCGCCCCCGGTCTGGCGGGCATGCTCGCCGGGGCCGTGGCCAGGTCGGTGATGCAGCCCGCCAGAACGCTGTACTCGCTGGGGCGCATGGCGACCGAACTCGACACGATGCCACTGGCCTCGGCGCTACCGGGCGCCCGGCAGGTGGCCGCCGCCACCCGGATGATCACCGGGAGGGTGCGGGAGTTGCCGGAGCTGCCCGTGCTGACGGCGCCGCGCACACCGTTCAACGGCCCGATCGGCCCCGAGCGGCGCTTCTCCTACGGGTCGATCCCGCTGGCGGACGTCAAACGGGTGGCCAGGAGCTCGGGGGCCAGCGTCAACGACGTGGTCATGACGCTGTGCGCCTCGGCGCTGCGCGCCTGGCTACATGAGCGCGACGCGCTGCCCGACCGGCCGCTGATCGCCGCGGTCCCGGTCGCGGTCCGCACCGCGAGCGCCCAGGACGTGGTCGGCAACCAGATCTCCGTCATGGTCACCCCCATCCCGACCGACCTGGCCTGTCCCCGCGAGCGCCTGCGCGTCATGGCGCGGACGATGCACACCGCCAAGCGGCGGTTCGCCGGCTCCCCCACCGGCTGGCTGGGCGAGCTGTCGTCGATGCTGCCCGCGGCCGTCACCGCGCTGGCGACCTCCACGGTGTTCCGGCTGGCCTCGATCATGCTGCCGCCGATCAACCTGATCGTCTCGAACGTGCCGGGACCGCAGCTCCCGCTGTACCTGTGCGGGGCCAGGGTGCTCGCCTACCACCCCATGTCCGTGCTGACCGACGTGAGCGGCGGGGTCAACATCACCTGCTTCTCCTACGACGGCTCGCTCGACTTCGGCATCCTGTCCTGCCCGGACCGGGTGGCCGACGTGTGGCGGCTCATGGGCCACCTGCAGGAGGCCATGGACGAGCTGATGGAGCAGATCGAGCCCGCCGGGCGGCTCAACCCGGTGGACAGCCTCCCGGCCAGGCAGATGGTGCCCGCCTGAAGGCCCCCGAGGCGCGGCGGGCGATCAGCCGATCCAGACGGTCTTGGCGTCGCAGAACTCACGGATGCCGTACGCCGACAGCCCGCGCCCGTACCCGGAGCTCTTGACACCGCCGAACGGCAGTTGTGGGTAGGCGGAGACCATCCCGTTGACGTACACCATGCCGGCCTCGATCTCGGAGACGAGGCGTTCCTGCTCCGCCACGTCGCCGCTCCAGACGGCGGCGGCGAGCCCGAAGGGGGTCGCGTTGGCCAGGGTGATCGCCTCGTCGATGTCCGCGACCCGGTACAGCGCGGCCACCGGGCCGCGGACCTCCTCGTGGAACACCCGCATCTCGGAGGTGATGCCGGTGATCACGGTCGGTTCGTAGAACCAGCCGGGCCGATCCGGGCTCACTCCCCCGCAGAGCACCCGGGCGCCGAGCCCCGCGGCGTTGGCGACCTGTGACTCGACGTGGTCGCGGCCCTGCCGGGTGGCGAGCGGTCCCACGTCCGTCGCCTCGTCCGCGGGGTCGCCGAGCCGCAGCGACCCCATCAGCGCCACGAACAGCCCGGCGAAGTCGTCGTAGACCTCCTCATGCACGATGAACCGCTTGGCCGCGACGGAGGACTGGCCGTTGTTGCGCATCCGCGAGGTGACCCCGACGGCGGCGGCCTCGTCCAGGTCGGCGGAGGGCATGACGACGTAGGGGTCGGAGCCGCCCAGCTCCAGGACCGTCTTCTTGATCTCCCAGCCCGCGATCGCGGCGACCGGGCGCCCCTCCTGATCGGCCCCGGTGAGGGTGACGGCCGCCACGCGCCGATCGCGCAGCAACGGCTCGACCTGCTCGGGCTCGATCAGCAGGACCTGCGCGCATCCCTCGGGAAAACCGGCCCTGGCGAACAGCCCGCCCAGCTGCAGCGCCGTCTGCGGCACGTTCGGCGCGTGCTTGAACAGGCAGACGTTGCCCGCCATCAGGGCGGGCGCGGCAGATCTGACCACCTGCCAGAGGGGGAAGTCCCACGAGGTGATCCCGAGGACGGGGCCCAGCGGCTGGTAGCGCACGTACGCCTGCCGCGCACCCACGGCGGGCCCGTCCGCCGACTCGTCCGCGAGGAACTCCTCGGCGTGGTCGGCGAAGAAGCGCATCTCCCGCACGCACATGTCCACCTCGCAGTGGGCGGCGGCCAGCGTCTTGCCCATCTCGGTGGTCACCAGCCGTGCCAGCCGGTCCTGCTCGGCCCGGAGCAGGCCGGCGGCGGCGTGCATCCAGGCCGCCCGCTGCTTGAAGTCGACCGTCCGGTAGTCGTGGAACGCGGAGGCGGCGAGTGCCACCCGCCGTTCCACCTCCTCCTCGCGGATCGGATCGAACGTCCTGACGGTCTCGCCCGTGGCCGGGTTGATCGTCGCGATCGCCATCGGTGCCTCCCGGAAAATCGCCGTCGCTACCTCCCGGAGAAACATCGCCGCCGGACGGCGAAGCGTTCGGGCGACCTTCCCCTCTTCCTTTATGCCCCCTTATGTCCAATATTCGTCCTCACGGTCGGCGGGAGGAGCCGGAAGGGCTCATCGGGCCCCGACAGCCTCCAGGAGCATGGGCAGCGCCCGGCGCAGCTCCCGGTTCCAGTAGGTCATGTTGTGGCGCCCCGAGTAGAAGTGGGGCTGGAAGGGAATGTCCAGCGACTGCAGGCGGCCGGCGAAGGCCAGTGTCGCCTTGTAGGCGAGTTCCTCGGTGATGTCCCCGAACAGCTCACCGTCCCCCTTGCCGCCGTCGCCCGAGGCCAGGTAGAGGCGGACTCCGCGCAATCTGCCCGCCAGATGGTACGGGTCGTGCCGCTCCCACACCTCGCGATTCTCCCGAGGATCACCCCAGATCCGCTTCCAGTCGGTGCCGAAACAGCCCGCCGTGGTGCCGAGCATGACCGCCAGGTCGACCCCGGGCATGAGGATGTGCACCGCGCCACTGAAGGAGGCCGCGGCCTTGAAACCACCGGCCGCCGCATACAGCATCGCGCCCTGGCCGCCCATGGAGTATCCGGCGATGGCCCGCTCCTTGCCCGCGGCGTACCTGCTCTCCAGCAGCGGAAGCAGCTCCTTGAGGTGGTAGGTCGCCCACCTGGGCGGCCCGCCCTCGCCGCCGTTGTACCAGTCGGAGTAGCTGCCGCACTTGCCGCCGTCGGGCATGACCACGATGACCTGATCGTTCTCCGTGAACCTCTCGACGCCGGACCTCGACCATCCCTCGTAGTCGTCGAGCCCCCCGTGGAGCAGCCAGAGCGTCGGCCAGGTCCTGCCCGCCTCCCTGGACCAGCCCTTGGGCAGCAGCAGCCGTACCCGGGTGACGTCGTCGAGGGCCGCCGAGCGCAGGGTCAGGTCCATCCGGCGGCCGGACCGTTTCTCCCCGACCACCTCGACACCGCCGGGAACCCCTCCCGGCCTCCTGGACGCGTCCGGCGTGCGGGGCCGCTCCGAGGTGGAAGGGCCCGGCGGGTCCGCGACGGTCCCGCGCTGGTTGGAGATCAGGGCGATCGCGGCGGCCACCGCCAGGACGAAAAGACCGCCCGCGATCACAGCACCGATGAGGAGTCCGCGTAACCGTGAACCGGGTGCCATGGGAGCCTCCGACAGTCTTATTGACGCCGCACATAATAGTGCTCCGACGGCTGTCACCGATGCCCCGCGCCCGCGCGATTACTCGAGAAATAGAGTTAGCCCATGAGCTTTTCTGAGCTGAACCTGTTTCCTCTCTGTCTCGGCGGCAACGTATTCGGCTGGACCGCGGACCGGAACGACTCCTTCGCAGTCCTGGACGCCTATGCCGAGGCGGGCGGCAATTTCCTCGACACCGCGGACGTCTACTCCGCATGGGCGCCCGGACACGTCGGCGGGGAGTCCGAGACCGTCATCGGCGAGTGGATGGCCTCCCGCCGCAACCGTGACCGGATCGTGGTGGCGACCAAGGTGGGTTCACTGAACGGCCGCACCGGGCTGTCGGCGGCCAACATCCGAGCGGCGGCCGAGGACTCGCTCCGGCGGCTGCGTACCGACTACATCGACCTGTACTGGGCCCACATCGACGACGCGGCCACCCCCCTGGAGGAGACCCTCGGCGCGTTCGACGACCTGGTCACCGAGGGCAAGGTACGCAACATCGGCGCCTCGAACTACAGCGCCGAGCGGCTCGCGGAGGCGCTGGAGATCTCCGAACGGGACGGCCTGGCGCGGTACGGGGTGCTGCAGCAGCACTACAACCTTCTCGAGCGCGACTACGAGGGGGCGCTGCGAGACGTGGTGGCCGAGGCCGGGCTGACCAGCACACCGTACTTCGGCCTGGCCCGCGGCTTCCTGACCGGCAAGTACCGGCCGGGGATCACGGTGGACAGCCCCCGCGCGGGCCAGGCGGCGCAGTATCTTCACTCCGAGCGCGGGCCGAGGGTGCTCGACGCCCTGGACAAGATCGCCGCCTCCCACGGAGCCGCCCCGGCCACCGTCGCCCTCGCCTGGCTGGCCGCCCAGCCCACGGTGGCCACGCCGATCGCCAGCGCCCGCAACGTCGAGCAGCTTCGGCCGCTGCTCGCGGTCGCCGACCTGACGCTGTCCGAGGGCGAGCTGGCCCTGCTGGACGAGGCGTCCCGCTAGAAGGACCCGGCGGGGCCCGGCCATGGTAGGCCGGACCCCGCCGGGTTCGGAAGCCGTGCCGGGCCGGCGCCTAGTCGGCACTGGGCTCCAGCTCAGGGCCGGTGCCGGGCTGCCGCTGGACCTCGGTGCCCGGCTGGTGCGAGGTGGCCTGCTCGGCACCGATGCCGGTGAGCGAGCGGACCTCGATCTCCGCGTACTTGCCGGCGCTGTACTCCTTGCTGAGCCGCGCGCCGACGAACCCGGCCAGGAAGCCGATCGGGATCGAGACGATGCCGGGGTTGCTCAGCGGGAACCAGGCGAAGTTCGCGTCGGGGAACAGCGCGGTGGCACTGCCGGAGACCACCGGCGAGAAGATCACCAGGACCAGCGCGGAGACCAGGCCGCCGTAGATGGCCGAGACCGCGCCCGCGGTGTTGAACCGCTTCCAGAACAGGCTGTAGAGGATCGCGGGCAGGTTCCCCGAGGCCGCCACGGCGAAGGCGAGCGCGACCAGGAAGGCCACGTTCTGCCCCTGGGCGAGGATGCCGAGCCCGATGGCGACCGCGCCGATGACGAAGGCCGAGATCCGGGCGACCAGGACCTCCTCCTTGTCGGTGACGTTGCCGCGCTTGAACACGTGCGCGTACAGGTCGTGGGCGAAGGAGGAACTCGACGCCAGTGTCAGCCCGGCGACGACCGCCAGGATCGTGGCGAAGGCGACCGCCGCGATGACGGCCAGCAGGATCGTGCCTCCGACGTCGCCGAAGATGGTCTTGCCGACCGCTTCGGCGAGCATCGGCGCCGCCGTGTTGCCCGCCTTGTCCTGTGCCACGATCGCCTTGCCACCGACCAGCGCCGCCGCGCCGAAACCGAGCACCAGGGTCAGCAGATAGAAGACACCGATGATGCCGATGCCCCACAGGACGGACTTGCGAGCCTCCCGCGCGGTGGGGACCGTGTAGAAGCGGATCAGGATGTGCGGCAGGCCCGCGGTGCCGAGCACCAGCGCCAGGCCCAGGCTGATCAGGTCGATCTTGCCCGCGAGGCCCTGCGCCTCGGTGCCGTACTTCAGACCCGGCTCGAGGAACGCCTGCCCCTTGTCGCTCTGCGCGGCGGCGTCGCCGAGCAGGCCGGACAGGTTGAAACCGTAGTGGCCGAGCACCAGCAGGGTGACCAGGGTGGCGCCGCCCATGAGCAGCACCGCCTTGACGATCTGCACCCAGGTGGTGCCCTTCATACCTCCGACGACCACATAGACGATCATCAGGACACCCACGCCGACGATCGTGAGCGCCTTACCCGTCGGCGAGGTGACGCCGAGCAGCAGGCCGACCAGCGCGCCCGCGCCGACCATCTGGGCCAGCAGGTAGAAGATCGACACCGTGATGGTGGAGACACCCGCCGCGGTACGGACCGGACGGGGGCTCATCCGGAAGGCCAGCACGTCGGCCATGGTGAACTTGCCGGAGTTGCGCATCAGCTCGGCGACCAGCAGCAGCGCCACCAGCCAGGCGACCAGGAAGCCGATCGAGTACAGGAAGCCGTCGTAGCCCGACAGGGCGATGATCCCGGCGATGCCCAGGAAGCTCGCGGCCGACATGTAGTCGCCACCGATGGCGAGGCCGTTCTGCACGCCGCTGAAGGACCGGCCACCGGCGTAGAAGTCGGTGGCGTCCTTGGTGTTGCGGCTGGCCCAGAAGGTGATCCCCAGCGTTCCCGCGACGAAGAGCAGGAACAGGATCGTGGACAGGGTCTGGTGGCTCATTCGGTCTTCCCCTCGGCCTGGTGACGGATCTCGTCAGCCAGCGGGTCGAGCTTCTTCTCGGCGAAACGGGAGTAGGCCCAGGCGATCCCGAACGTCGACACGAACTGGAGCAGACCGAAGATCAGCGCCACGTTGATGTTGCCCAGGACCTTCGTGCCCATGAAGTCCCGCGCCCAGCCGGAAAGGACGACGTAGAGCAGGTACCACCCGAGGAACGCCGCGGTCATCGGGAACGCCCAGGCCCGAAAACGCCTCTTCAACTCCTGGAACTGTTCACCGGCCTGAATCTCTTCGTAGACCGATGAGTCATGTTGCCTGGCGGTCACAAGACCTCCCACAGATGTGATCTGGATCACGGACAACGTAGGAGGGGACGCCACCCTTCGTGGAGACCCGCGCGCGGACTCTTCGCCGAGGCGCCGCCGCGTCGCGTTCAGCTGGACGTGGCTTGCGGTGAAAGGTCTGTCTCGCGCGACGAACGGTTACCGCCGAGGAGACCCCGGCCGGGCGGCTCGCCGGACCCGTCAGGAGGAGCGGGGCCGCCAGTCACCCCGGTCCAGGTTGAGGATCTCCGGGGTGTGCAGGCGCACCATCGTACGGGCCACGTTCGGCGGGATGCGCCCCGGCGTCAGCAGCGAGACCAGCACCATGACGAGAAAGGCGATCGGCACCGTCCACGCGGCGGGCTGGGCCAGCATGGCACCCACCAGACCGGGATAAGGCCCCCCTCCGATCGTCATCAGAACCGCGCCGCAGGCCAGGCCACCACCGGCGAGCAGTCCCGCCATCGCCCCGGCGGGAGTCAGCCGGCGCCACCAGATGCCCAGCACCAGCAACGGGCAGAAGGAGGAGGCCGCCACCGCGAACGCCAGGCCGACGACGTCGGCGACCGGCAGCGAGCGGGCCAGGGCCGCCAGGCCCAGCGGAACGATCACGGCGAGCACCGCCGCAGCCCGGAACGACCGCACCCCTCCCTTGAGAATGTCCTGCCCGATGACCCCGGCGACCGAGACCGTCAGCCCGGAGGAGGTCGACAGGAACGCCGCGAACGCCCCGGCCGTCACCAGCGCCGTCAGCAGATCGCCGGCCACACCGCCGATCAGCCGTCCCGGCAGCGTGAGCACCACCGTGTCACTGCCCTCCAGCTCCGGGACGTAGATCCTGCCCAGCGCGCCGTATACGGCCGGCAGCAGATAGAAGGCGCCGAGCAACGACAGGACCACCAGCGTCGTGCGACGGGCGGCCCGGCCGTCGGGGTTGGTGTAGAAGCGGACCAGCACATGCGGCAGCCCCATGGTGCCCAGGAACGTGGCCAGGATCAGCGAGTAGGTCGAGTAGAGGCCGTACTCCCTGCCGCTGGAGAGCGGCAGCGCCCAGGTGGCCACATCCCGCTCGCTCAGCCCCGGCGCCCCCCCGCTCCGCCACGCCAGCAACAGGAACACCAGCGGCACGGCCAGGGCCGTGAGCTTCAGCCAGTACTGGAAGGCCTGCACGAACGTGATCGACCGCATGCCGCCCGACATCACGTTCACCGCGACCACGGCCGCCACCAGCAGACCCCCCGCCCACTCCGGGGCGCCGGTGATGGCCCGCAGGACCAGGCCCGCGCTCTGGAACTGCGGCATCAGGTACAGCCAGCCGATCAGCACGACCAGCACCCCGGCCATCCGCCGCACCGCCATCGACTCCAGCCGCGCCTCGGCGAAGTCGGGCAGCGTGTAGGCGCCCGAGCGGCGCAGCGGAGCCGAGACCAGCACGAGCAGCACCAGATAACCGCCCGTCCAGCCGACCGGCAGCCAGAGCATGTCCGCGCCGTAGGTGAGGATCAGCCCGGCGACACCCAGGAAGCTCGCGGCCGACAGGTACTCCCCGCCGATGGCCGAGGCGTTCCACAGCGGGGAGACCGTGCGGGAGGCGACGTAGAAGTCGGAGGTGGTCCGCGACAGCCGGATCCCGAAGGCACCGATCAGCACCGCGGCCAGCACCACCAGCACGACCGCCGTCACACCGTACGCGGTGCTCATCTGATGCCTCCCGGCGTGGAGACCTCGGGCTCCTGGCCCTGGACGGGGATCAACGGGCCCTGTCCACCAACTCGGCGAAGTGGCGCTCGTTCCGCTCCGCCTGCCGGACATAGAGCCAGGCACCGATCACGAACGCCGGGTAGATCAGGCCGGCCAGCACCGCCCAGGGCAACGGGATCCCCAGCAGACGGACCGCGTGCAGCTCGGGCACCAGCAGGAACAGCAGCGGCAGCCCCACCACCACACACCCCAGCACCGTGCAGACGAACAGGGCCAGCCGGAACTGGGTGCGGACCAGCGAGTGCATGTAGATCTCGCCCAACCGGGTCTGCTCGTCGATCTCTCGGGTGACCGGGTAGCGGGGGTGGCGGGGGGCCATGGTGCGAGGACTGGTCACCACCTCGCGCCGCGGCCGCTCGGACTCCCTGCGCGAGCGGTCGGGCTCCTTACGCGACCGCTCGGAATCCTTGCGCGACCGCTCGGTGATCCACCGGCGCGGCTCGGCCTCCTCCCTGGCCCCTGGGTCGCGGCTCACTCCGGCCTGCCCTTGCGCGCCCGGCGGACCAGGAGGTCGCGCAGCTCGCGGGTGTGACGGCGGCTGACCGGGATCTCGGTCTCACCGATGCGGACCACGCACCGGCCCGAGTCGATGTGCAACTCGTCGATGTGCTTGACCGCGACCAGATGGCTGCGGTGCACCCGGACGAAACCCGCCAACGACCAGCGCTCCTCCAACGTGGCCAGCGAGATGCGCACAAGGTGACTGCCGCCCGCGGTGTGCAGGCGGGCGTAGTCACCCTGTGCCTCGACGTAGCGGACCTCGGTGCTGGCCACGAACCTGGTGACACCGCCGAGTTCGACCGGGATGGTATCGGGGTCGGTACGGCCCGCGCCCTCGCTCTCCGGCAGCTCCGCCGAGACGAACACCCGCCGGATGGCCTCGGCCAGCCGCTCCGGCCGCACCGGCTTGAGCAGGTAGTCCTCCGCCTTGATCTCGAAGGCGTCCACCGCGTGCTCCTCGTAGGCCGTCACGAAGACCACCCGGGGCGGGTTGGCGAACTGCGAGAGCAGACGGCCGAGCACCACCCCGTCCAGACCGCGCATCCGGATGTCGAGGAAGACCGCGTCGATCGGCCGCCCGTCGGCGATCGCCCGGTCCAGAACGCGCAGCGCGGCGGCCCCGTCCCTGGCCAGGGAGACCTCTCCGATACGGGGGTCGTCCCGTAGCAGGTAGGCCAGGTCCTCCAGCGCGGGAAGCTCGTCGTCCACCGCAAGGACACGCAGGCCGGTCACGGTCACTCCTCCAGGTCGTTCACGTGGGAATTTCTAGAGGGTGATGAATTAGACATCGCCTGTCAACTTTTTCATATTCGGGAGAAGACTCAATCCGGCATGGGCGCCCGGTCACCGGGCGGACGGACCGGCGGGGGTGATCCTGGCGGGCAGCCGGCGAACGGCACGGCGGGCGGACGGGCAGAGCGCGGAAGGAGCCCGACCGCGAGCGGAGCGGCTGATCGGGCACGGTTCAACGGACGGAGACACCCGGGTGGTACTTCGGCAGGCGGACACTGACCTTCGTCCCCGCCCCCCTGGCCGTCTCCGCCACCAGGCCGTACTCGTCCCCGTAGACCTGGCGCAACCGCTCGTCCACATTGACCAGTCCCACTCCTCCCGCCCCCGAGCGCTCGTCGGCGTCACCGGCCAGGATGCGGCGCAGGCGATCCGGTTCCATGCCGACACCGTCGTCCTCCACGCTGATCCGGCATTCCGCCCCGGCGTCCTCGGCGACGATCGAGATGCGCCCTATCCCGGGCTTGCTCTCCAGCCCGTGCTGGACCGCGTTCTCCACCAGCGGCTGCAGGCACAGGAACGGCACCGCGACCGCGAGCACCTCCGGGGCGATGCGCAGCGTCACCTGAAGCTGGTCGCCGAAGCGGGCACGTTCCAGGGTGAGGTAGCGGTCGATGGAACGCAGTTCCTCGGCCAGCGTGGTGAACTCCCCGTGCCGCCGGAAGGAGTAGCGGGTGAAGTCGGCGAACTCCAGCAGCAGCTCACGAGAGCGGTCGGGGTCGGAACGGACGAAGCTGGCGATGGTCGTCAGCGAGTTGTAGATGAAGTGCGGGGAGATCTGCGCGCGCAGCGCCCGGACCTCGGCCTCCATCAGGCGTGTCCTGGACCTGTCGAGTTCGGCCAGCTCCAGCTGCGAGTCGACCCAGTTCGCCACCTCGTGGGCGGCCCTGACCAGCCCCGCCGAGGCGTGCCCGCCGTACGCGGCCAGGGAACCGACCACCCGCCCGTCGGTGGTCAGCGGCACCACCACGGCGAACCTGATCGGACACTCGGGAAGGTCGCACCAGACGACCTCGGGGCCGAGAACCCGGGTCCGGCCCCCGGCGAGCGTCTTGGCGGCGTGGGTGAACGCCTCACGGGCGTGATGGTCGTCGCCCTCGCCGTCGTAGACCAGCAGCCTCTCCTCGTCGGTGACCGCCAGCGCCGGGGAGCCCAGCAGTTCCCGCAGGTGCCGGGACGCCTTCTGCGCCCCCGCCTCGGTCAGCCCGGCCCGCAGCGGTGGCGCGGCGAGGGAGGCGGTGTGCAGGGTCTCGAACGTGGCCCGCTCGGCCGGGCTGCTGCCCAGTTCCCTGCGCCCTCGCAACACCCGCCACAGCACCAGGGCGGGTACCCCGATCAGGGCGACGACCAGCAACACGGCGATGACGGGTTCCACGCTCCGGACCTTATACGCCCAGCCCCACCCGCGCCCGGCCCATGCGGATCACACCGACCTTCCGTATCCGGTCAGAACAGCGGCAGGATCCACTCTCCTCGCCGCCATCCTCGAGGCCGGAGGCGGTCAGGCGATTCAGGAGGCCGGCGGGGCGGGGCCGAGTGCCTCGCGGACGCGGCGGGCGTAGGTCTCGGCCTCGGCGGGGTCGTCGTATCTCGTACGGGGCCAGAAGAAGCCGCGCAGGCCGTCCTTGTGGTTACGGGGGACCACGTGGACGTGCAGGTGCGGGACGCTCTGGCTGACGCGGTTGTTCGTCGCGACGAACGTGCCGGCCGCCGCCAGGCCCCGCTCGACGGCGACGGCGACGGCCTGGACACGTTCGAAGAACGGGCCGACCATCGGCGCCGGCAGGTCCGCCAGCGTCTCGACGTGGGTCAGCGGGGCCACCAGGACGTGGCCTTTGAAGACCGGACGCGTGTCCAGGAAGGCCACGGCCACGCCGTCGGAGACGACGACGTGGGCCGGGCGCTCCCCCGCCGCGATGGCGCAGAACAGACACCGTTCATCTGGCATCACGTCAGGATAGGAGGCGGCGGGCGGCCCTTACCACCGCCTCGTCGACCATCTGGCCCCTGGCGTCGGTGACGACACCTGATCCGGACGCCTCGAAGCGGGCGATCAGGTCACGAGCCCGGTCGAGCTCTTCCTCCGAGGGGGTGAACACCTCGTTGACGACGGCCACCTGGGCCGGATGGATGCAGGCTCTGCCGCGGAAACCGAGGCGTTTCAGGGCGAGGGTGGAGACGCGCAGGGCGTCGAGGTCGCGGAAGTCGGTGCTGACCGGAGCGAGGGGCGGGGCGAGTCGGGCCGCCGCCGAGGCCAGGACGACCTGGGAGCGAGCCCACAGCAGCTCACGCTCGTCGGGGCCGGTCTCGACCGCGAGGTCCGCCCGGAGATCGGCCTCGCCGATCTGCAGGCGCGCGACACGGGGCGCCCTGGCGATCTCGGGGGCCGCCAGGATCGCGGCGGCACTCTCCAGCAGGGGGCACACCACGATGGAGCCGCCCGGCACTCCCTGGGCCGCCTCGGCGGCGGTCAGCACGGCATCGACGGCCTCCAGTTCGGCGGCCGACTCGGTCTTGGCCACGCAGACCCCGCGCACCCCGGGCAGGGCGACCGCCCGCAGGTCGTCGTGTCCGGCCGCGCCGGGATTGATCCGTACGTAGATCTCGGGGTTGTCGGGGCCGAGCTCGCGCAGCCACGCGGTGACAGCCGCGCGGGCCGCCGCCTTGTGCACGGGCAGGACCGCGTCCTCAAGGTCCACGATCAGGCTGTCGGCTCCCCTGCCGAGCGCCTTGGCGAGTTTTTCGGGCTGGTCACCTGGTACATAAAGGGCAGATCGCATCACCATCCGACTTTAGCGGCACCCGAGATGAGGGATCTCGCGATGACCATCCGCTGGATGTCGTTGGTGCCCTCGCCGATGGCCATCAGGGGCGCGTCGCGGTAGAGGCGTTCGAGGACGAACTCCTGGGAGTAGCCGTAGCCGCCGTGGATCCGCATCGCCTCCATGGTGGTGCGCAGCGCCACCTCGGACGCGAAGTACTTGGCCATCGCGGCCTCGGAGTTCACCGCACCGTTCTCGGAGCGGACCGCCGCCCAGTAGGTCAGCAGCCGGGCCGCCTGGATGTCGGTGGCCATGTCCGCGAGCTTGAGCTGGATGGCCTGGAAGTCGGAGATGGGCCGGCCGAAGGCGTGGCGCTCACGCGAGTAGCTCAGCGCGGCGTCGTAGGCGCACTGGGAGACGCCGACGGCGCGGGCCGCTATGTTGACCCGGCCGAGTTCCAGGGCGGACAGCGCCTGCTGCATGCCCCGCCCCTCGACCCCGCCGAGCAGTGCCGAGGCCGGGACGCGCACGTCCTGCAGCACGATCTCGCAGGTCTCGGTGCCCTTGTAGCCGAGCTTGGGCAGGTCGCGGCTGACCGTGTAACCGGGAGTTCCCGCCTCGACCAGGATGAGGGACATGCCTCGGTGCGCGGGGTCGGTGAGCGAGGTCTTGACCAGCACGGGCATCGGGTCGGCGTGCCGGGCGTTGGTGATCCACGTCTTGGTGCCGTTGATCACGTAGTGGTCGCCGTCGCGGACGGCCCGCGTCTGGATGCCCTGCAGGTCGGTGCCGGCCGCCGGCTCGGTCAGCGCGATGCCGGTGCGGCGGACACCGGTGGCCAGGTCCGGGAGGTAACCGCTTCTCTGCTCCTCCGTGCCGTAAGTGGCGATCATCCAGGCGGCCAGGGAGTGCGAGCCGAGCACCCCGGCCACGCCCATCCAGCCACGCGCGATCTCCTCGAAGACCAGGGCGAACGACACCCGGTCCAGGGCCAGCCCGCCGTACTCCTCGGGGATCGTGATCCCGAACAGCCCCATCCGTTTGAAGCCCTCGACGATCTCCGTGGGGTAGCGGCCGGTCCGCTCCCACTCCGGGGCGACCGGCACGATCTCCTTGTCGACGTACTCCCGCAGGGTCCGGCGGAACAGCTGCTGTTCCTCGTTGAGCTCGAAGTCCATCACGAGGTCCTTTCCGGAAAAGCGGTCCCGCGGAGGGGGAGCGGGCCGGTCCTGGCCTGCGGGAGATACTTCACCAGGTGGCGCAAGGACATGATCTCGCACCGTCCCGGCCGGGGCCACGGGCCCCCGCCGGAACCTTCCGGTGATCACGGGAAGGATCCCGCTCGGCGCGGCCGCGCCAGGCCTGCCGCCGCTCCGGCAGGCGGGCCTCTCAGGCCCCGTCCCGCCCGGGGGCGAAGCCGGGGGCCGGGCCTGATCGGTAGACGCCTTCCGGGCCCACCTGGGCGGCGTGGACCTCCTCGTCCGGAGCGTACAGCCGGATCTGGACGCCGTCGGGGTCGACGAAACCCAGCGCGTGGCCGGAGGAGGCCCTGATGATCGGGCTGTGCGGGATGCCGAGGTCGTCGAGGTGGGCGACCCAGGCGTCGAGCCCGGAGAGGGTGACCTGGAGCGCGAAGGGGTCGGCGTCGAAGAGCGCCCTGGCCAGGTCCAGGTTCTGGCGCAGCGCGATCTGGAAGGCGGCGCCGGGGACCTTGAAGCTCATGCCCCTGATCACGCCGTCCTCGTCCTCGAAGCTGGTGTGGTGCTCCAGCCCCAGGACGCGTTCGTACCAGGAGCGGCTCCGCTCCAGGTCGCTCACCCAGATCTTGAGGTGGTGCACACCGGTCAGTGCGGCGTTCAACGCGTCTCCTCAGGAGTCCGGCGTCGTGGTGACGGTCGTGCTGAAACGGTGGTTGCAGAATCTCTCGCGCGCCTCCCGCCGGCTGAAGCGCCGCTCGGACTCCTTGCGGTCGAGCCCTTCGAAACTGTCGAAACCGAGTCTGGTCACGCCCTTGCCCCCGGTGGGGGCGGTGAGGACGACCCTTCCCCGGTGCGGGATGTGGCTGCCCGCGGCGCACCAGACACCGTCGGAGTGCTCGCGGCAGCGTAGGACGGCGACCCGCTTGCCGGCGGCGTCGAGCAGCACCGCCCTGGTGGGGCCTCGCCCCGCGGGAAAGCGGCCCCCCACCCAGAAGGTGCCCCAGTAGGGGGCAAAGGACGGGGTCAGGGTCATGAAGTAGTCAAGGGTGTAGGAGACCTGCCTGCTCGGGGCCGCGGAGGGCGTGGCCCTGGCCGCCACCTCGATACCGATCAGTGGTTCGGCCTGGCATTTCCTGGTCACGCTGACACAACTGGCCTGGGCGCGGGGCAGCGGGGAGAGGGCCACCGCGATGAGAGCGAGGCCTGCGGCGATCCCGAGAGCGTGGCGCATGAGACCTCCCGTGTTGTCCTGCCCTGAGAACGCTACATGCGCTCGGGCACGCATGTGCCTGAGTCCGGATACTTCGCCTTTCGCTATGAAAACGCGGCCTGGCCGGTGCAGGCCGATGCGAAGGTCCGGGCGGAGCGAAGGCGGTTTCGCGGGACATCAGCGGTGGGAAGGTCCGGGCAGGCGGAGAGGAGGGGGTCCGCCGCCCGCCCGGAAACGGTCAGATTACCCCGGCAGACATGAGTTTGGCTCGCCTGGGCGCACGGGTATTGGCCGGATCTCCGGAGATCCGGCGGTTCGCATCGTTCCCGGCGGTGCCGAGGACCGCTCGGAGCACCCCACCGGCCGGTCAGCCCGAGGGCCCCCAAGGCGGTTTCGAGGGCTTCGGGCCGCCCCCCGTGAATCGTCGGGGACGGCCCTGCCGGTGTCGCCGGACGGCTACCGCTTCCTTCCTCTCCGCAGGACCCGGAAGACGACCAGGGCGAACGCGGCCACCGCCGCGATCGTCAGAACGGGGCGCTTGCCCGCCTCGGCCGTGACCTTCTCCGCCGCGTCCTTGATCTCTGCGGGGGTCACCTCCTTGACCCGGCCGACGACCTCGGGAGCCGCCTCCTTCACACGCTCGACCATCTCGGTGGCGGTGGTGGCGGTCGCCGCTCTCGCCTTGCGCAGGTCCTCCCCCACATGGGCGGCGGTCTCCTGAAAACGGCCCTTCACATCGGTCTTGTGCACCAGTGCCTCCACAGTGTCGCCAAGTTCGCGGCGGGCGTCCTCGATGTCCCGCCGCACGGTTTCCACGTCGCTCTCGTCTTTTGTGATGATCTTGCCGGTCTTCGTCTCGCCGACACCGGTGTCGACGTAAGGTGCGACGTCGGCGGCCGCGTTCTCCGCGAGCCGGGGCGTGCCGTCGCGCTCGGACTCCGGAACGCCGAGATCCTCGCCGGGCGTGCCGTACGGCTGCTTCGGCGGGATGTTCAGCGACTCCCTCTCGTCCGGCGTTATCGGGGCACCGACCCTTTTCCTCCGGGATCCGGTGATCCCTGCCTCGGCCCGGGAGCGGTCGGGTCCGCCCGGGTCTGTCTCAGTCATCGGTGGGCCCTCTCCTTTACCGCGTAGATGTCGTCCCTGACGCTCTCGATGGTCCGCGCGGGAGTCGGCGGGGACGCCTCGGCGACCTGGTGCTTGCCGGAGAACCCGAGCACACCGGCCAGGGCCAGCAGCACCACGCCCACGACCGCCGCGGCCACCCAGGCGGGCATCACGTACGCGAGGAGCAGGATCACCGCGGCGACCAGGGAGCCTGTCCCGAACAGGGCCACGACTCCCGCCCCGCCGAACAGCCCCGCGCCGATTCCGGCGTGCCTGCCCTTTTCCGTCAGTTCCGCCTTGGCCAGACGGAGTTCGTCCCTGACCAGACGCGAGACCTGCTCCGACATCTGCCGGATCAGCTCGGACGTCGGCAGTGACTCCTTGGTGTTGACCATGGATTGCCTCCTCCCCCTACAGGAAAGGACGCCTACCCTGTCCCACCGCGGCAAACATCCGTCCGGCGGCGGTGTTCACCGGAGCCTCAGGGGTAACACCGCCCCACGACCACGACCCGCAGGAGCGGCGGCACCGCCCGCACCCCTGACGTGCCGGACACGTCGATCACGTCTCCCGGCCAGGACTAGGCCATGATCATAGGGAGGCCCGCGTGTCCGAGTGGTGGAAAAGTAAAGGTACGGGCGAAGATGAGCCTCTTGAGATACTGCGTGGCACGATGAGCACGATCAGGAAGGCGGCACGCTAGAGATGGCACAGATCGTCGGCGGCGGAAGCCCGGTCAACGACGCCGAGCGACGGGTCATCGCACACCTGCGAGACAGCGCCCCGCCAGACTGGCTGCTGCTGCACAACATCGAGGTGCCCCGCGGCGACGACACCTTCGAGGTGGACGTGATCGTCCTGACCGGCCACTCGCTCTGCGTCATCGACGTCAAGGGCACCCGGGGCAGGATCGAGGTCGCGGGGAACCGCTGGTTCCCGCTGCGGCGGGAGGCGTTCGGCTCCCCTGTCGCCAAGCTGCGCGGCAACGGGCGCGCGCTCAAGGGGCTGCTCACCCAGGAGCGGCGCGAGCTGGACCGGGTCTACGTCGACAGCCTGGTGGTGCTCACCGGGGCCGACGCGGAGCTGGTCGACCCGGCCGGCCGCGACTCACGCCACGTCACCGACCTGGCCGGGCTTGTCGGCACGCTGAGTGACGCCTCCCGCGTCAGACGCGGCCACACCACGGACACCGCGCCGTACGGCACCGCGATCATCGAGGCGCTCAACGGGAGCGTGCGACGCTCCACGGCGCCGCCGCGGTTCGGCAGCTGGGAGGTGGAGGAGCAACTGGGCGGCGACAACCGGGTCACCGAGTATCGCGCGATCAACGCGACGGTTCCCGGCAGCGAGACGGTTCTGCTGCGCGTCTATCGGGCCGACCCTCTGGCGGAGGAGGAACCGAGGGCGGCCGAACGGCGGCTGATCACCAACGCCTACCAGGCTCTCACCAGGATCCCGGCGCACCCGTGCGTGGTGCGTGCCCGTGACTTCTTCGCCATCGACGACGAGAGCAGGTTCGTGCTGGTCCTCGACGACGTGCACGGTCAGGCGCTGCACCTGCACCTCACCGCCTCCCCCCGCACGCTCTCCACCGCCGCCCGGCTGGACGTGGTGGAGGACATGCTGCTGGGCCTGGCCCACGTGCACGCCAACAACGTGATCCACCGGGCGCTCAGTCCCGCGTGCGTGCTGGTGACGGAGAACGGCCGGGCGATGCTCACCGGGTTCGACTACGCCAAGCCCGGCCCCCGCGCGCACACCGTCGCCAACGAACTGCCCAACGTGCTCGACACCCACTACGCGGCCCCCGAGTGCCAGGCCATGCCCGAGCGGATGACCGCCGCCTCCGACGTGTACGCGGCCGGGGTGATCGCCTTCCAACTGCTGACAGGGGAGCTCCCACCGGCCAATCCCGACGCCGAACCCGCTTCCAGTGAGGCGTCCGCCGAGATCATGGACCTGCTCCGGCGCATGCGCGACCACGCGACGTACAAGCGCCCGGACGCCGCCGAGGCCCTGTCCGACCTGCGACGGGCGCGGCGCCCCCGCCCCGCGGCCCTCACCGCGCCGGATTCCGGCGCGTCGGCCCCCCTCCCTCAGGTCCCTGGTACGGCGAACACCGGTGTGGCGGCTCCCGGACGCCCGGAAGGGCCCGAGCCGGAACGCCACCGGCGAGACGCCCACGCGCCCGCGCGGAACGGGGAAGCGCGCGAGGAGAGCCCGCGTGACAGGAGCGGGCCGGGACAGGAGCCGCTGCTCGACAGGCTCAGGATGAGGTTCCGGCGTATCACCGGAAAACAGTCGTGAAGGCGAACCGGGCCCGCGACGGAGTAGGGGTGTAACCCATAGAAGGGACACCCGGCACATGGCCGCTCCCCCTGATGCGCCGACGAGAGTCGACGACGCCGCGCTGATAGAACGGTCGCGGCACCGTCCCGACCTGTTCGCGATGCTCTACGACCGCTACTTCGTCGAGATCCACCGCTACGCCGCCGGACGGCTCGGCTCGCAGATCGCCGACGACGTCGCCGCCGAGACCTTCCTGGTGGCGTTCCGTAGACGGGAGACGTTCGACCCCACCAGGGGGACGGTGCGGCCCTGGCTGTACGGCATCGCCACCAACCTGGTCGCCCAGCACCGCAGGAGCGAGACACGCAGGCTGGAGGCGTTCCAGCGGGCACCCGTCGAGGGTGAGACCGACGAGGGATACGAGGAGCGGGTGGCCACCCGCCTCGCCGCCGCGGGCGTGCGGGGGCCGCTCGCGTCGGCGTTGAGCGGCCTTTCCGACGGCGACCGCGACGTGCTGCTGCTGGTCGCGCTCGCCGATCTCAGCTACGAGGAGGTCTCGCAGATCCTCCACATCCCTTTCGGCACCGTCGGCTCCCGGCTCAACCGGGTGCGCAGGAAGCTACGCGCGGCGCTGGGCGGCGTCAATCCCATGATCGGAGGCTCCGATGGATGACCTGACCGCGGTCCGGGACCTGCTCGCGGAGCCGGAACCGTCCCGCGAAGTGATCGCGGCGGGCCGGGACCGGCTCCTGGCCGCCATGCCGTCGCCTCAGGGGCCGCCCGGAGATCGAAGGCTCCTGCAGGCACGGCGGGGCCGCAGGGCGGCCTGGTGGACGGCCCTGGGGATGGGGTTGGCCGGGACCGCCGCGGCCGCGGCCCTGGTGATCACCTCGTCGACCGCCGCCTCGCCGACGCCGCTCCCGCACCTGCCCGCCCCCGGCACGCAGGACACCGGGGCCGAGGCGAGACAGGTCCTGCTGGCCGCGGCCACCGCGGCGGCCAGGGCACCGGCGGAGGGCGCCTACTGGGTCACCCGCACCGTCCGGGGGAACCAGCGCGTCGCGCCGAGTGCCGGCTATCTCATCCTGCAGAGTCGCGCCGAGGAGATGTGGCTGTCGCGCGCACGCGACGGGCAGAGCTGGAGGATCAGCCAGTACCTCGGCGCGAAACCGGCGACTCCCAAGGACGAGGCGGCCTGGCGGAAGGACGGCTCCCCCGACCGCTGGCTGTTCGCGGACGGCGCGCTGACCGGCGGCTATGTCTCCGCCGAGGACAGGATCGAGTCCAAACCGGGAGAGCGGGAGGCGTCCCGCCTGCGCGGCAAGTGGAAGGGGTCGGCCGGCTACCTGACCAAGGGACTGCTCACCTGGGCCGAGGTGCGCGCGATACCGGACACCCCGGAGAAGTTGAGGATCTACCTGAACGGGCGTGGCAAGGAGTTCACCGCCGAGTCGCCGGGGGCCGAGAAGGCCGAGAAGCAGGTGGAGCCGTGGCTGCTGGAGGACTGCGTGCAGTTGCTCACCTCGCTCCCGGTCACCCCCGCGACCCGCGCGGCGGCCTATCGGCTGCTGGCCTCCCTGCCGGGGATGACGTCGGAGGGGGAGGTCGTCGACAGGCTCGGCCGGGTCGGCCAGGCGATCTCCTACCCGGTCAGCACCACCACACCACAGGGCGAGAGCAAGGTCTACGGAACCAACCGGTTGGTGATCGACGTGTCGAGCGGGCTGCCGCTGTCGCGGGAGCGGGACGGCCTCGACCGGCTCCGGGACGGGCGGACCTACAAGGTCACCTCGTTCGCCGTGTACGAACGGATCGGCTGGACCGACGACCTGCCCGACCTGCCCGACCGGCGCGACTGAACGCGGCTCAGGAGTCGACGAAGTCTTCGGGGACCATCACCCGCAGCCCGTTGGGGACGGTGCGGATCGTGATGGGGGTCATCAGGCGGACCTCGCCGTCGACGTCGGCGGCCAGCGGCGGGTCGGTCTCCAGATGCATCTCGCGCCCCACCACGAAGGGACCTCCCGCGAGGCTGCGCCAGCGGCCGCTGCCGGCCCGGATCATGGTCTCCACCAGCAGGCGCAGCCGCTTGCCCGAGCCGAGCTGGTAGGCGACCAGGCGGCCGTTGTCGATGCTGATGTCCTTGGCGACCTGCCAGCCGCCGTGGAAGCGGCCGTTGGCGATGTTGAGCTGGTGGGTGAGCAGCTCGTGGCGGCGGCCGTCCACGGTGAGGAAGGCCCGGAACGGCCGGTGGCCCGGCAGGACCGTCAGTGCCGTGAGCGGGTAGGCCGCGCGGCCGAGGAGGCGTTTCACCCCGTGCCTGACCTTGCCCGCCACCTCCACCGACACCCCGAAGCTGGCCAGGTTGGCGAACTCGCGGTCTCCGGCGATGCCCAGGTCGATGTCCGCGACCTTGCCGGTGCGCAGCACCTCGATGGCTCCGGCGAGGTCGAGGGGGACGCCGAGGCTGCGGACGAAGTTGTTGGTGGTGCCCAGGGGCAGCACGCCGAGGGCGACGTCGCGGTGGGCGACGTGCTTGACGGCGGAGCTGAGCGTGCCGTCGCCACCGCCCACGACGAGCAGGTCGGGCCCCGCGGCCAGGGCCTCCTCGATGATGGCGCGCAGACGCTTGGGATCTTCCACGGGGAAGAAGCGGATCGATCCGAACCTCTCGGCCCGCAGCGCGCGGACCACCTCCGGGTAGTGGCGCCGGCCTCGGCGCGAGCGCGTGTTGACGACCACGCAGACCCTGCCCTCGGTCCTGATGGCCTCGGTGTGCTCGGCCTTGCTTCGAAGCTCTCCCACGCTGCCCCTATCCGATCGGGTGCCTGCCCGTTCAAATGGTATGGCCCCGCCGTCGGTGACAGCGGGGCCATACTCCTGCGGGGTTTACTTCTTGGGCGGGGTGACCTGAACGATCGCGCCGAGGTTACCCGGCAGCGGGGTGACGAGCTTGAGCTTCACGCCCAGCGCCTTGCCCTCGTCACCGGGGTTTCCGGAGCCGAGGACATGGCCGCCGCCCATGTCGGTCCCGTACCAGTCGTTGGCGGGGGTGCCGTCGGCGTTGACGACCCGGGTGCTGTACAGCTGGTCGCCCGCCGACGGTACGACCGTCGAGGCGTCGAAGTCGCGGTAGTACAGGCTGGTGCCGCGCGCCTCGAAGCCGGGGTACCAGGTCTTGGCGTCGGTGAACTCCGAGACTCCCTTCAGCCCGTCCACCTTGGTGCAGTACGTGCTGAAGGGCTCGTCCGGCCCCTCGATGCAATCGGTGAAGGGGTAGGTCTTGGCGAAGGAGAAGGCGGCGTTCGAGCTCTGCACGCGTCCCGACATGTTCTTGAGCGTGGTGGGATCCTTCGTGGCCGCCACGCCGGTCCGCCGCAGCGGGTCGAAGTGGGAGTCGACCAGGATCAGGCTGCCCTTGGAACCGATGCTCGGCGCCAGTTCGAGGTTGTTGGCCACCGAGTTGTTGGTGTAGTTCGAGTCGCGGTACCAGACGAGCAGGCCGGGGGCGTTGTACTTGACCTTCTCCACCTTCCACGCGCCGTCACGCGAGTAGTTGGTGGTGTAGGTGTACTGCAGGCCCTTGTCGAACCCGTCGAGGTTGCGCCACTCGGCCAGGTAGAAGCGGGAGACCTCCCGCGTGCCGTCGTTGAGGGCCCAGCCCTGGCCGTTGGTGTTGTTGAAGCTGCCGCCGGTGGCCGTCCAGCCGTTGAGGCCGCCCTCCAGGTCGTCGCTCCAGACGGTCTGGGTGCCGTTGGTGAGCGCGAAGTCGTCGGCGTGCCAGCCGCGCGGGGTGTAGGCCGCGTCGGTGTTGTAGGTCAGGCGGATCTTGATGTTCTTGCCGGCGAACGGCGTGAGGTCGACGTAGTCGTGCCGCCAGCCGTTGGTGGCGCCGGTGAGGCCGTACTTCTTGTCGCCGAACGCGGCGAGGTTCCCGTTGGGGTCGGTGTAGTCGTCGTCGGTGGAGACCAGGGCTCCGCCGTCGGTGTAGACCTTCTGCTGGCTCCAGGTGGCGCCGCCGTCAACGGAGGTCTCGATGAAGCCGAAGTCCCAGTCGTCCTCGATCTCGTAGTTGTTCCAGAGCCAGAACTTCAGGTCGGTCCCCGCGGGCACCTGAACGTCGCGGGCGATCTTGACGTTGGCCCACTCCTGGTCGAAGTTGGACCAGAGCGTCTTGGTGCCGCTGTGCGGCTCGACCATCGTGACCGGCGGGCTGTCCAGGTTCACCCGGACGCCGTCCTCGGTGAGCTTGGGCGTACGCGAGGCCTGGCCGATCGTCACCGCGCGGGCGCGGTCACCGGGGTTGAAGACCTTGGGGTTGGCCCAGCCGAGGACCCACTTGCTCCAGATGCTCATGTGGGTGGGCATCGACTGGAAGATCGGGCCGCTGTGTGATCCGCTGGACATCAGGTCCCAGAAGTCCACCGCGGAGGACGCCTGGCCGCTGGTGTCGTAGAGGTCCGGAAGGCCCAGGTCGTGGCCGTACTCGTGGGCGAAGACACCGACGCCGGAGTCCTCGGGCTGCACGATGTAGTTGGAGATCTTCACGTTCTTGCCGGGCACCTGGTAGCCGCCGGCCACCGCGCTGGAGTGTGCCCAGATCGCGTAGGTGCCCTCGGCGCCGCCGTCGGAGGACTTGTCCTTGCCCGCGTGGACCAGGACCAGGTGGTCGACCACGCCGTCGGGCTCGGCGAAGTTCCCGTCGCCGTCGGCGTCACCGACGTCCTCGAGGTCGTAGTCGGCCCACGGGAAGTTCGGGTCGGCGGCGGCCAGGGCGTTCACCGCGTCGATGGCGAGCTGGCCGGCCCCGCGCGGGTTGTCCGGGTGGCCGCTCATGTCCTGTACCGGCTGGCCACAGGCGCGCGCGCCGTAGTATGCCTCGGAGTGCGGGACCTTGATCCACGGGCTTGCCTGCCCGGTGACCGTGTAGGCGCCCTTGGACATCTCCTCGTACATGTTCTTCAGGGTGTGCTTGGAGATGTCTATGCCCTTGCGGCCGTCCCGCGGGTCGGTCAGGTCGGTGCGGACGCGCTGGGTGATGCCCCCGGTGCTGTAAAGCATCTTGTTGAAGTGGTCGGGGCTGAAGTCGGGCACCCAGAAGCTGTTGTTGTCCTTGTGGGACAGCGTGGCCGGGTTGGGGATCTTGTTGTGCAGCGGGCCGTTGAGCCGCGTGCCCGGCGGCTCGGTGACGCACTCGGCCGGGTCCTCGCTGGTCACGCTCGCCGGACGGGAGAATCCGGAGAAGTCGTCGTTCGCCTGGTCGTTGAACTCCACCAGCAGGGTGAGGAGCTTGGCCGTCTTGGGGGTCTTCGCCTTCTTGAAGAGGAGGTCCGCGGGGTTGAGCCCCGTCCTGATCGCCTCGGCCTCGCGGGCGGCCAGCACCCGCGCGGCGACGGGGTTGCCCTCGGAGTACTTCCGGTCGATCTTCCTGGACGGACCGGTCTTGCGCGCCTTGGCCGACGGCACGGCCGGGTCGCCGACCTCCGGCTCGTCCCTGGGCGGCGCGTAGTTGATGTAGTAGTCGGCCGCGGTCGGCTGGTAACGCGCGACCGAGGAGTCGCTATCGGCCGACGCACCGCTCACAGCCAGTCCCGTGACGGCCAGGCCGAGCACGGGAACTATCGCGAGAAGGCGTCTGGGAGCGCCTCCTCTGCTGAATCTGCCGGACAACGTGTCCCCTCCCTGCACCCGGGTTTACCGGATGCGGACATTTCCGGCGCGCCGGATGAGCGCACCGAACGGGGACGTTAGACGAGAAGGTAAAGCCAGAGTCAAGACGCCAAATGATGTTGTAAAAATGAAATAAAGTGTCTTTTACTGGTAATGGTGGTGATTTTCACTACGCTCCGGCTCGGCGCCGCCTGAAACCGCCTCCGAAAGCCCCTTGAGGTGCGGAATTGGCGTATGGGGGGTTCGGCGTACCGCCGAACACTCGCTCGGGACCAGGCCGTACAGTCCACTTGTGACCGCTATCTCCGAACTTGTCGCCGCGCTCGCACCGGAGAAGGTGCTGACCGACTCCGACGTGACCGACTCCTACGCCCGGGATCGAACCTTTCTTGAGCCCGGCAAACCGCTGGCCGTGGTGCTCGCGCACACCAGGGACGACGTGGTCGCCGTGATGAGATGGGCCACCCGTCACCGAATCCCCGTGGTGCCCCGGGGTGCCGGCACCGGCCTGGCCGGCGGGGCGACCGCCGTCGAGGGGTGCGTCGTGCTGGCGCTGCACAGGATGGCGGCCATCAGGGAGCTGTCCCCCGACGACGAGATAGCCGTGGTCGAGCCGGGGGTCATCACCGCCGACCTGGACCGGGCCGCCCGCGAGCACGGGCTGATGTACGCCCCCGACCCCTCCTCCTACGAGATCTCCACCATCGGCGGCAACCTGGCGACCAACGCGGGCGGCCTGCGGTGCGTGAAGTACGGCGTGACCCGCGACTCGACGCTCGGCCTGGAGGTCGTGCTCGCGGACGGGCGGGTGATCAACACCGGTCGGCGCACCGTGAAGGGCGTGACGGGGTACGACCTGACCGGCCTGTTCGTCGGCTCCGAGGGGACGCTCGGGGTCATCACCGCGGCGACGGTGCGGCTGCGCAGAGCGCCGTCGGTCTACCCGGCGACGATCGCGGCCGAGTTCACCTCCCTCAGGGAGGCCGCCGCCGCCGTCTCCGCGATCATCGCGGCCGGGTGCCAGCCGTCCCTGCTGGAGCTGCTCGACCGGAACACGCTCAAGGCCATCGACGACTGGCGGAACATCGGGCTGGAGGAGTCGACCCGGGCGATGTTGATCGCGCAGTCGGACGCGGTGGACGGCCCGGCCGTCTCCGAGCGCATGGCGGAACTCTGCACCGCCAACGGCGCGGCCTTCGTGGCGGTGTCGTCGTCGGCGCAGGAGGCCGAGCAGCTGATCGAGGTCCGCCGGATGGCGTACGAGGCCAAGGAGCGGCTGGGCAAGTGCCTGGTGGAGGACGTGTGCGTACCGCGCTCCCTGCTGCCTGACATGATCGAGAAGATCGAGGCGATCGCGGCCAAGCACGGCGTGCTGATCACCACGGTCGCCCACGCGGGCGACGGCAACCTGCACCCCGTCTTCGTCTTCGACAGGACCCTGAGCGAACCGCCGCCCGAGGTGTGGGCGGCGGCCGACGAGCTCTTCAGGGAGACCCTGAAGATGGGGGGCACGCTCACCGGCGAGCACGGCGTCGGGCTGCTGAAACAGCGCTGGCTGTCCATGGAGACCGGGCCGGTCACCGAGGAGATCCACCGCGGGATCAAACAGGTCTTCGACCCGCTCGGCATCCTCAACCCCGGCAAGGCCATCTGAGCGGGTTCCCACCACACCGGGTGGGAACCCCGCAGATCCCGCCCCACCAGGGCAAAAGATGGGACCTCCGCGGATTCCCGTCAGATTCCC
This sequence comes from Streptosporangium sp. NPDC006013, assembly GCF_040614275.1. NCBI lineage: Bacteria > Bacillati > Actinomycetota > Actinomycetes > Streptosporangiales > Streptosporangiaceae > Streptosporangium > Streptosporangium sp. NPDC006013. The sequence continues at coordinate 7,236 of NZ_JBEXUE010000008.1, read as the reverse complement.
GTCAGACCGAGCACGGGATTCCGCGGCTCCTCGGATCTCCATGGCCGTTCACTCCCCTCTCACGCTGGTAGCGTTCTGCCCCACATAAACCATTTTTTTGGGTTTTGTCGGGGGGGCATCTGGTGGAACCACTAACAACGGAGGATCCCCCGCGCCTGGGATCGTTCGAGCTGACCGGACGGCTCGGAGAGGGCGGGCAGGGGATCGTCTACCTCGGACGGGGGCCTGAGGGCGAGCAGGTCGCCGTCAAGCTTCTCCACCACGGACTGGTCGGCGACCCCGAGGCCAGGGCGCGCTTCCTGCGCGAGGTGTCGGTCGCGCAACGGGTGGCCCGGTTCTGCACCGCCTCCGTGCTCCACGCCGACCTCGCCGGCAGCCGTCCGTACATCGTGAGCGAGTACGTCCCCGGCCCCTCCCTGCGCCAGCTGGTCGACAGTCAGGGGCCGCGGCGCGGTGCCTCCCTGGAACGTCTCGCCGTCAGTACCGCCACCGCGCTGTCGGCGATCCACCGCGCGGGCATCCTGCACCGTGATTTCAAGCCCGCCAACGTGCTGATGGGTCCCGAGGGCCCGGTGGTGATCGACTTCGGCATCGCCAGGGCGCTGGACTCCCCGGGGATGACCGCGACCGGGGTCGCGATGGGCACCCCTTCCTATCTCGCGCCCGAGCAACTCGGGGCGGGCGAGGTGACACCCGCGGCCGACGTGTTCGCCTGGGGCGTCACGATGGTCTTCGCCGCGACCGGCAGGCCCGCGTTCGGCCAGGACTCCATCCCCATCGTGATCAACCGGATCCTGAACACGGAGCCGGAACTGGGCGCGCTGGAGGGAGAGCTGCGCGAGCTGGTCACGGCCTGCCTGTCGAAGGACCCGGCACTGCGCCCCACCGCCGAGCAACTCGTCAACCGTCTGATGGGCACCGCCCCCACCACCCCGGTCCGGCGTCCGGCCCCCCTCCCCGGCCCTGTGCCCGGTCACGTGCCCGGTCCCGGTCACGTGTCCGCGGCGGCCACGCGACAGAGTGGGCAGCGTCAGGACGGACCACCGACGGGCGGACCGGGAGGCACCGCGCTGGGACACGTAGGACCGGGACACGTAGGGCCGGGAAACGGCGGACCGGGACACGGCGGACCGGGACACGGCGGCCCCGGGCGGGCCGGGGAGCCTGGTGAGAGGAAGCCGCGCGGGCCTGTGGGGCTCCTGCTCACCGGGGTGGCGGTCGTGGCCGCGCTCGGCGTGACCGCCGGGACCGTGGCGGTCCTGCAGAACGACGAGAAGGCCACGATGGCGCGAGCCGGAGCGGCATCCATCGCGGCGGAGACCCCGGCCCCCGACCCGGCGGCCGTTCCCGGCGATCCGCCCACGGCCGGGAAAGAGGCTTCCCGGCCTCCGGAGAACAAGGAACTCCTCACGATCACGCCCCACCCGTCCCGGCCGATCGCGCGGCCGTCATCCCGGCCGGCCGAGAACCCGAGCCGCGCGGCGGAAGCGCCGACGGGGAAGCCGAGCAGGCCCCCCTCCCGGACCTCCAGCCCGGCGGCCACCACCGCCAAGCCCACCCCGCCGGCGGAGCAACCGGGCTCGGCGGAGCCGAGCGACATCGTCAAGCCCTCATCGGCTCCCGAGCCGACGGCCAAGCCCACCGCCACCTCGCGACCGACCTCGACGGTGAAGCCCACCGTCAAGCCCACCGTCAAGCCCACCACCAAGCCGAGTCCCGCCCCTCAGAAGCCCAACCCCTATACGGCCACCGGCGTCTGCGGCAGCGGCTACAAGGTCATCAACTCCAAGGCCCTGGGCAGTGTCGCGACGATCTACCTGCTCTACAGCTCCGCCGCGGGCAAGAACTGCGTCGTCACCATGTCCAGGTATGTGATTCCCGCCAAGATCTCAATGAACGCGACACTTCAGGTGCAGGGCGGCTCCAGCGGGAGCAACCCCGGCAAGTTCACCGTCTACGCGGGCCCGGTACGCCTGTCCGGGGCCAAGAAGTGCGTCATCTGGGGAGGCTCACACGGGTCGCTGTCCTGGAAGAGCGGCTGGAGCCACTGCGGCTGAGCACGAGGACTGTCGCATGCTCCTCGGTGACCCGCGTGAGCGTCCCGCCCACGACCAGGACGATCGCGGCATCCGGTCGGCCCGGAGCCGGCAGGAGATCTCCAGGCGGCTCCGCTCGGAGACGCCGGGGTATGTCTTCAAAGCCATGGATACGGCCGTCCTGACCTGTGCGCAGTGGCGTTTGCCGGGTACCTGGCGCTCCAGGTACTTGATCTGGATTTACCGTGAACTCGCGAGTGGGATGTGTTGATCGGCGGCATAGGTTTTCCAGACCATGGAGTGCTGAGAGGAGAAGCCGATGCCTGATCCGATGCCGTGGCCGTCCAGGCTGCCGATCGTCCAGGCTCCGATGGCCGGCGGGGCGTCCACGCCCGAACTGGCCGCCTCCGTGTCCGGCGCCGGAGGTCTGGGATTTCTCGCGGCCGGTTACAAGACGGCCGCGCAGATGCGGCAGGAGATCGAGCGGACGCGTGAACTCACGTCTCGTCCGTTCGGAGTGAACGTGTTCATGCCTACGGCCGACGAGGCCGATCAGGCCGAACTCGGTGCCTATGCGCGAGCCATCGAGGGGGAGGCGCGGCGGCTTGGCACCGAGCTCGGGGTCCCGCGCGGCGGCGACGACGACTTCACGGCCAAGATCGAGGATCTGCTCGCGGATCCGCCCGCGGTGGTGGGATTCACGTTCGGCTGTCCCGAGGACGAACTCGTCCGGGCGTTCCGCCGCAAGGGGACCGCGGTGATGGTCACCGTGACGTCGGTGGCCGAGGCCCGGCTGGCCTCGGCCGACGCGTTGTGCGTCCAGGGAGAGGAAGCGGGCGGGCATCGGGGGTCGTTCGCCAACACGGACGCAGAAGGAATGGGCCTGGACCGCCTGCTGCCCCGGATACGTGAGGTGTCACGGCTTCCCCTCATCGCGGCCGGCGGTATCGCCTCGGCCGCCGACGTCTCCCGGGTCCTGTCCGCGGGAGCGGTCGCGGCCGCGGCGGGCACCGCCTTCCTCCTCTGTCCCGAGAGCGGCACCGGCGCGGTCCACCGCGCGGCGCTGACCGATCCGCGCTTCACCCGGACCGCCATGACCAGGGCCTTCACCGGACGTCCGGCGCGTGGCCTGGTCAACCGGTTCATGACGGAGTACTCCGGCCGGGCGCCCGCGGCCTATCCGCAGGTCCATCACCTGACGGCGCCGCTGCGGCGCGCCGCCGCGGCACAGGGGGACGCCGAGGCGCTGCACCTATGGGCCGGAACCTCCTGGAACCGGGCGCGACCCGTACCGGCGGCGCGGGTCACCGTGGACCTGGCCGCGATCTGAATCGGTCAGAGCCGGGCTCGATCAGCGGTGTCGACGGGCGGGACGGCTCCGGCGCCGTCGGAGCCGGCAGCCGCGGCCTCGCCGGAGTGAGGGCGACATCGAATCCATCCCGGCCTCTGGCAGGCGGATGGGTTCTGGGTTACCGTAACTGACGTGATCGTCAAGTCTGAGACGCTCAGCACCCGGGGCCGGCGCACGCGAGCGGCGCTCGTCCAGGCCGGACGGGAGATGTTCGAGGAGCGAGGCTACGACGCCGTGCGTGTCGACGACGTCTGCGCGCGCGCCGGTGTCTCACACGGCACCTTCTACACCTACTTCGGCTCGCGCGAGGAGCTGTTCCGTGAGGTGGCGGCCACCGTGGTGGGCGAGATGTTCACCGCCAGCGTGGTCGGGCCCAGCGCTCCCGACGACCCGTACGCCCGCATCGAGGCCGCCAACCTGCTCTACCTGCGCGCCTGGGCCACCAACTCCCGGCTGGTAAGGATGCTGGAGCAGGTCGCGATCGCCGACGAGGGGTTCCGCGGCCTCCTGCTCGAGTTGCGCGAGGTCTTCGTGCGGCGCGGCGCGGAGGGACTGCGCCGCCTGCAGGAGCAGGGCCTGGCCGATCCGTCGCTGGACCCCCGGCTGACCGCCGTGATGCTGGGCGGGATGGTCGAGCACTTCGCCCACGTCTGGCTCGACCTCGGCGAGCACGCCGACGAGCGGACCGCCGTAACCATGCTCTCCACGCTCTGGGCCCGGGCCATCGGCCTGACGCCCGCGAGCCGGGGCAACAACATGACGCCAACGTCAATAAAGGAGGCGGGTTCGTGAGCCGGCTGGACACCTCCGGTGACGACTACCTGGCCCGGCGCGACGCGATGCTCGCCAAGCTGGCCGAGCTCGACGCCGAGCAGGCCAGGGCGGTGGCCGGCGGCGGCGAGAAGTACGTCGACCGGCATCGCGCGCGGGGCAGGCTGCTGGCCAGGGAACGGATCGAGCTGCTCGTCGATCCCGACTCGGCGTTCCTGGAGCTCTCACCGCTGGCGGGCTGGGGCAGCGACTTCCCCGTGGGGGCGAGCGTGGTCACCGGGATCGGGGTGGTCGAGGGCGTCGAGTGCGTACTCGTCGCCAACGACCCGACGGTGCGGGGCGGCTCGTCCAACCCGTGGACGCTGCGCAAGACGCTCAGGGCGGCCGACATCGCCTTCGAGAACCGGCTGCCGCTGATCAATCTGGTGGAGTCCGGCGGGGCCGACCTGCCGACCCAGAAGGAGATCTTCATCCCCGGCGGCCGGATCTTCCGCGACCTGACCCGCCTGTCGGCGGCCGGGATCCCCACGATCGCCCTGGTCTTCGGCAACTCCACCGCCGGCGGGGCGTACGTACCGGGGATGAGCGACCACGTGGTCATGGTCAAGGAGGGCGCGAAGGTCTTCCTCGGAGGGCCGCCGCTGGTCAGGATGGCCACCGGGGAGGAGTCCGACGACGAGTCGCTGGGCGGTGCCGAGATGCACGCCCGGGTCAGCGGGCTGGCCGACTACCTGGCCGCCGACGAGCACGACGCGCTGCGGATCGGGCGGCAGATCGTCAGGGGCCTGAACCGGCGAAGGCTCGGTGCCTCCGCCGGGGCCGTGCGTGACCCGCTGTACGACGAGGACGAGCTGCTGGGCATCGTGCCCGAAGACCTGAAGATCCCGTTCGACCCGCGCGAGGTGATCGCACGGATCGTGGACGGCAGCGAGTTCGACGAGTTCAAACCCCTGTACGGCGGGAGCCTGGTGACCGGGTGGGCCCGCCTGCACGGCTACCCGATCGGGATACTGGCCAACGCCCGGGGGGTGCTGTTCAGCGAGGAGGCGCAGAAGGCCGCGCAGTTCATCCAGCTCGCCGGCCAGGCCCGCACACCGCTGGTCTTCCTGCAGAACACCACCGGCTACATGGTCGGCAAGGACTACGAGCAGGGCGGCATCATCAAGCACGGCGCCATGATGATCAACGCGGTGTCCAACTCGACGGTCCCGCACCTCACGATCGTCATGGGCGCCTCGTACGGAGCGGGCAACTACGGCATGTGCGGCCGGGCCTACGACCCTCGTTTCCTGTTCTCCTGGCCCAGCGCGAAGTCGGCGGTCATGGGGCCCGCCCAGCTCGCCGGAGTGCTGTCCATCGTCGGCAGGGCCGCGGCCCAGGCCCGGGGGCAGGTCTACGACGAGGAGGGCGACGCGGCGATGCGCCGGATGGTCGAGGCGCAGATCGAGGCCGAGTCGCTGCCGTTCTTCCTCTCCGGCCGCCTCTACGACGACGGGGTGATCGACCCCCGCGACACCCGGACGGTCCTGGGCCTGTGCCTGTCCGCCGTACACAACGCCCCCGCCCCGGAGCCCGCGGGCTTCGGCGTCTTCCGGATGTGACCATGCCCGCGAACATGCCCGCGAACATGCCCGTGACCGCCTCGCCGATCCGCCGCCTGCTCGTCGCGAACCGGGGTGAGATCGCCCGCCGCGTCTTCCGTACCTGCCGCGACCTCGGCATCGAGACCGTCGCGGTCTTCTCCGACGCCGACGCCGACGCCCCGCACGCGGCCGAGGCGGACCACGCGGTGCGGCTCGGCGGTGTCAGACCCGCCGACACCTACCTGTCGGTGGAGAAGATCATCGACGCGGCCCGCAGATCGGGGGCGGACGCGGTCCATCCCGGCTACGGCTTCCTGTCGGAGAACGCCGCCTTCGCGCGGGCCGTGCGGGACGCCGGCCTGACCTGGGTCGGTCCACCGGCCGAGGCCGTCGCCGCGATGGGCTCCAAGATCGAGGCCAAGGAGCTGATGGCGGCCGCGGGGGTCCCGGTGCTGCCGGGATTCACCACGGGTCCCGGCCACTCGACGGACGACCTGGAACGGGACCTGGACGCCGTGTTCACCCCGATGGGCGGACCCCTTCCCCTGCTGGTGAAGGCGTCGGCCGGGGGCGGCGGGCGCGGGATGCGCGTCGTACGGCTGACCGGCGACCTGCCGGAGGCGGTCGAGTCGGCGCGCGCCGAGGCCGCGTCGGCGTTCGGGGACGGCACGGTATTCGTCGAGCCCCTGTTGGAGGGCGCCCGGCATATCGAGGTGCAGATCCTGGCCGACGGGCACGGGACGGTGTGGGCGCTGGGCGAGCGGGAGTGCTCGATCCAGCGGCGGCACCAGAAGGTGATCGAGGAGACCCCCTCTCCGGCGATCTCCCCGGCGACGCGGGCGCGGCTGCGCGACGCGGCGGTCACGGCCGCGCGGGCCATCGACTACGTCGGCGCCGGAACCGTCGAGTTCCTCGTCAGGGGCGACCTCGTCAAGGGCGACACGGTCGCCTTCCTGGAGATGAACACCCGCCTGCAGGTGGAGCACCCGGTGACCGAGTGCGTCTACGGCGTCGACCTCGTCGAGCTGCAACTGCGGATCGCCGAGGGCGCCCGGCTGCCCGCGTCACCGCCCGAGCCGTCCGGGCACGCCGTCGAGGCGCGCCTGTACGCCGAGGACCCGGCCCGCGACTGGCTCCCGCAGAGCGGAACCCTGCACCGCCTCGAGATCCCCGGCGTGGACTCCCGCTTCGCGCCCGCGTCCGGCGGGCGGCACGGACTGCGGCTGGACTCCGGCGTCGAGGACGGCTCGGTGATCGGGGTGCACTACGACCCGATGCTCGCCAAGGTCGTCTCCTACGGCGTGAGTCGCTCCGACGCCGTGCGGAGGCTGGCCTTCGCGCTGGCGGGCGCGCGGATCCACGGCCCCGTCACCAACCGGGACCTGCTGGTCGAGGTCCTGCGCCATCCGGCGTTCCTCGCCGGGGAGACCCATACGGGTTTCCTGACCGAGCACGGCCTCACCGGACCGGCGCCCGGACGGCAGACCGCCGGAGC
>NZ_JBEXUE010000007.1:0-60526 GCF_040614275.1 Streptosporangium sp. NPDC006013 | reverse complement strand
ATGACCCGTCCGCCGCCGGGCAGGGCACCGGGCTGATCTGGAGCGACAGCGGGCAGGTGTCGAGCGGTTCGTGCTCGACCTGGAGCCGCTGCTCGCTGCAGACCCCCACGGTGACGTCCGGCAAGCTGAAGGACGGCTGGCTGGTCCGCTGGCGCGTCCGGGCGTCGACGTCGTCCGGCGTGGCCAGTCCGTGGTCGGAATGGCAGACGGCGACGGTCCAGGTGAGCGGCACCGCGGGGAACGGCTTGGGCGCCGTCCCGGCCACGCGCGGCAGCGACACGTGGACGCTCTCCTCGGCCACCCCATGGCTGTACGCGAAGGTGACCGACGCCGGCGGCTCGAAGCTGGTGCTGGGCGCGGAGATCGAGCACAACCCCGCGACCGGCCAGGGCATCGGCGTGATCTGGTCCGGCAAGGGAGCCACGAGCTACGCCTCCAGCGGCAACGCCTGGGTGCAGGTGCCGGCAGGCAAGCTGACCGACGGCATGAAGATCCGCTGGCGGGTCCGCGGCGTCACCACCGCGGGCGCCGAAGGCGAGTGGTCGGCGTGGCAGGCCGCCACCGTGGACCTGCGCAAGCCCAGCGTGGACGGCCTGGGCATGAACCCGGCCATCCGCGGCACCACCTCCTGGACCGCCGAGTCGCTCACTCCGTCGATGTACGCCAGGGTGACCGACCCGGACAACCGGCTCAGCAGGCTGAACGTCGAGGTCGAGCACGACCCGGCCAAGAGCGAGCAGGGCACCGGCCTGATCTGGACCGGCACCTCGGACAAGGAGTACGCCTCCGGCACCAGCGCCTGGGCGGCCGTCCCCGCCGACAAGCTGACCGACGGCTGGCAGATCCGCTGGCGCGCCCGCGCCACCACCGCCTCCGGCGTCTCCGGGCCCTGGTCGGACTGGGTGTACGCGACCGTGACGGCCCTGCCGTTCGAGTCGTTCTCCCCGGCCCACAACAGCCAGGTCGGCACCCTGACGCCGGTGCTGTCGGTCAACGCCCGCCCCTACAACAAGGGCGAGGTCAAGTACTGGTTCCAGCTCTGCGCGGGCAGCGCGCCCAACTGGCGCTGGTGCAAGGACTCGGCGGAGAAGACCGAGGACTGGACCAAGGAAGGCGTCTGGCAGGTGGTCGATGCCCGGCTGAAGTGGGGCGAGACGTACTCGTGGATGGCGAAGGCCGCCACCACGTACACCACGGTCACCTCGTCGTGGCGGACCTTCACCCCCGTTCCCGAGCAGGGCAACATCAACGGCCTGCTGGCCGCCGGCACGCAAGGTCGCGAGTTCAACCATGTCTCTGGCAACTACGCGTCCACGGCGACGGACGCCTCGGTGACGACGGTGGGGCCGCCGCTGTCGGTGAACCGTACGTACAACAGCCTGGACCCGCGGACCGACGGCATCTTCGGCGCCGGGTGGACGACCCGCTGGGACATGCGCATCGAGGAGGAGCCGACCGGGAGCCTGCTGGTGACCTATCCGGGCGGCGAGCAGCTGCGGTTCGCGTCCATGGGCAACGGCGCCTACGCGCCGCCGTCGGGGACGTTCGCGACGATGGCCGCCGAGCAGACCGGCGGCTGGCGCCTGATGGACAAGTCGGCCATCTCCTACTGGTTCGACGCCTCGGGCCTCCTCTCGAAGATCACCGATCATCGGGGGCGGGCGCAGGAGCTGACCCGCGGCGCCGACGGCAAGCTGGCCAAGGTGGCCGCGACGGGCGGCAGGTCGCTGACGTTCACCTGGGCCGGCAATCACGTCGCGAGCGTCTCCACCGACCCGGTGGACGGCAACCCGCTCACCTGGACCTACGCCTACGAGGGCGACCTGCTGGTCAAGGTGTGCCCGCCGACCTCGGCGACGGCCTGCACGACCTACGAGTACGGGACAGGCTCGCGGTACAAGAGCGTGGTCACCGACTCCGGGCCGAAGTACTACTACCGGCTGAACGAGGGCGAGACCCGTACCGGCACCGTCGTCGCCAGCGCAGCGGGCTGGAACATCACCGAGCAGCAGGCCAAGCTGAACGGGACCACCCCGGCGGACCTCGGCGCGCGGGTGCCGGGCGCGCTGGCCGGCTCGCCGGACACCGCGATGCGTTTCAAGGGGGCGGCGACCTCGACGTACGTGCAGCTCCCGGCCGATGCGATCAGCGGTCAGGGCGGCGAGCCGGCGGTGGAGGCGTGGTTCAGGACCACCACGTCCGGCACGGTCATCGGGATGCAGGGCGCGGACAACGGCACGCCTCCGTCGTTCGTGCCGGTGATGTACGTGGGCACCGACGGCAAGCTGCGCGGCCAGTTCGGCACCGGCACTTCCACCACCGCGCACACCCCGCTCACCTCCACCGGTGCGGTGAACGACGGCAACTGGCACCATGCGGTGCTGTCGTCGGTGGAGACCAGGCCCGCCTCGAGCACGAGGCCCGCCGAACACACGCAGACCCTCTACCTGGACGGCGCCGCAGTGGGCACGCTGGCCGGCGAGGTCCAGCACGACGAGATGGCGGAGACCCGGATCGGGTCCGGGTACGGCTCCCCGGCCTGGCCGTCGAGCACCACCAGCACCGCGCCGTTCCCGTTCAACGGCGACATCGACGAGGTCGCAGTCTACGGCAGGCCCCTGAGCAAGGCGGCCGTGCAGCGGCACTTCGCGGCAGGCAAGCCGCAGCCGCAGCTCACCAAGGTAACCCAGCCGTCGGGCCGCGTGTGGGCGGTCAACGTCTACAACCCGGACGGCGGCCGGCTGGTGACGCACACCGACTCCAACGGCGGCACCTGGAAGCTGTCGAACCCGGTGTACACCAAGCAGACCACCCTCTCCACCTTCGCGACCGTGACGGTGACCGACCCGCACGACGGCGTCGTCACCTACGTCGCCGACGCGCAGCGTGGCTACCGGCAGGTGTCGGTGACCGACCAGGTCGGAGCGACCACGAAGTGGGCCTATGACGTGGGCGGATACCCGGCCAAGGTGATCGACCCGAACGGCAACGTGGTCGAGCTGGCGTTCAACGCCCGTGGGAACCTGCTGGCGAAGAAGACCTGCAGAACGGCGGGCGCGAACTGCTCGACCGAGTACTACGACTACTTCGTCGACGTCGACAAGCCGTTCGACGCCCGCAACGACGTGAAGATCGGTGAGCGGGACGGCCGGTCCGCCTCGGCCGCCGACGAGACCTACATGACCTCGTGGACGTACAACTCGTTCGGAGAGGAGACCAGGACCACGACTCCGGCGACGGCGGACTTCCCGGCCGGGCGCAGCACGGTCAAGACCTACACCGACGGTACCGAGCCGGCCGTCGGCGGCGGCACGACGCCCGCGGGCATGGTGAAGTCGGACAAAGACTACAAGGGCTACGAGACCACGTACGCCTTCACCGCCGCCGGCGACCTCGCGACGGAGACACTGCCGTCCGGGCTGGTCAAGAAGTACACCCATGACGCCCTTGGGAGGGTGACCGCCACGACGGAGATCTCCGAGGCGTTCCCCGAGGGGGTCACGACCACGGTCGCCTACGACGGGATGGGACGAGTGCTGTCCAGGACCGGCCCTGCCGTCAAGAACGAGGTGGACGGCAAGACGCACACGCTGCGCTGGTCGGCGGGTTACAACGAGGACGGCCTGCCGATGACGGAGACCAATGAGGACCTGACCGGAGGGGACGCGCCGCGCAGGACCGTCTACACCTACGACGCCTACGGCAGGCAGGCGACGATCACCGGGCCCGAGGGGAGCGTGGAGACGTTCGCCTACGACCACAAGGGTCAGAAGATCTCCGCCACCGACGCACGGGGCACGACGCTGGCGTACACCTACACCCCGCGTGGCGAGCCGGCCACGACGGTGCTGAAGGGCTGGACCGGCAGCCCCACCGCGCCGCAGGCGGCCACGGACATCGTGCTGACCTCGAACGCCTACGACCCGGCTGGACGGCTGGCCTCGCAGACCGACGCCATGGGCCGCACCACCGCCTACACCTACTACGCCGACAACCTGCCGGCGGAGACGACGGCCAAGGGCGCCAGGTTGAACGGGTCGGATGCCGTGCTGGACGTGGTGGTGGACTCGAAGGTGTATGACGCCGCGAACCACCTCATCCGCCAGACCACCGGCAACGGCACACTGCGGGTGGAGGCCGCCTACGACGCGGCCGGACGGGTTGTCTCTCAAATCGTGGACCCGGGCAAGTTGAACCGGGTCACCACACCCGTCTACGACGCCAACGGCAACATCACCAAGATCAGCCTGTCCGCGGCGGGCACCGACCGCGTCGAGTCCGTCGAGTACGCCTACGACGCAGGCGACCACCCCGTCCGGCAAACCGTGCACAACGACGGGCAGGACCTGGTGACCACGCTCACCGTGGACGACCGTGGCCTGGTCACGGCGACGACCGACCCGCGCGGCAACGCCGCCGGGGCCGACCCGGCCGCCTACACCACCGACGTCACCTACGACAGCAGGGGCCAGAAGACGCAGGTACGACTGCCGTCGGCGCAGGTGGAGCGGGCGGGCGCCGCTCCGGCGACGCAGCGGCCCACGGCCAAGATCGGCTACAACACCTTCGGCGAGCCCACGCAGCAGGTTGACCCTGAGGGCCGGCTCGTCAGCTCGACCCTGGACCGGGTCGGGCGGGTCGTGGAGCAGAACCTCCCCACCTACACGCCTCCCGGCGGACAGCCGGTCTCGCCCAAGGCCACCACCGTCTACAACGCCGCCGGTGATGCGGTCAGCGTGACCGACCCACGCGGCCAGACCACGACCGCGGTCTACGACGGGCTCGGTCGCAAGGTGCAGGTCACCGCGCCCAGGACGGGCTCGGCCGCGGCCGGAGTGTGGAACTACGGCTATGACCTGCTGGGCGAGGCGCTGTGGACGACGGATCCGACCGGGGCGCGTGCGGAGTCCACGTACGATGATCTCGGCCGGCAGATCACCTTGACCACAATCGAGCGCAAGCCGTCGCAGGCGGTGTACGTGACGAAGATGGAGTATGACGACGCCGGTCGGGTGACCAAGACGACCCGGCCGACCGGCGACACCTCCATCCGCACGTACGACGCCACCGGCGCGCTGGCCGGGCAGACCGACGCGCTGGGCAACACCACGACCTTCGGCTACGACCTCGCCGGCCGCCCGACGACGACCACCAACGCGCTGGGCCTGACCAGCAAGGCCGGCTACGACCTGGCCGGCCGCAAGACCCGGATCCAGGAACTGGACGACGCCGGTGCGGTGCTGCGCACCCACACCATCGGCTACGACCTGGCGGGCAACGCCACCAGTCAGACCTCCGGTGAGGGGCACACCACCGAGCGGTTGTTCGACGCCGCGAACCGGCTGATCGAACAGCGCGAACCGATCTCGGCGACCGAGAAGATCACCACCACGTTCGGCTACGACGCCGCGGGTGCGCAGACCCGCTCGACCGACGGCCGCGGGAACGCCACCTACGCCACCTACAACAGCCTGGGCCTCCTCGAGTCGATGATCGAGCCGAGCACCGCCGCCCACCCCGACCCCGCAGACCGGACCTGGACCACCCTCTACGACGCCGGCGGTAACTCGGTGACCAGCCTCCTCCCCGGCGGAGTGCGCGTAGACCGGATCTTCGACGAGCTGAACCGCCTGGTGAAGCAGACCGGCACCGGCGCCGAGGCGAACACCGAGGACAAGACGTTCGGCTACGACGCGGCGGGCCGCCTGACCGCCGCCGGTGATCTCAACTTCACCCTCAACGACCGCGGCCTGCTACTCAAGACGGCAGGCGCGGGCGGCGACCTCAACGCCTACGCCTACGACGCCAACGGCCGTCTGGCCCAGCGCGTCGACGTGACCGGCACGTCCACCTTCACCTGGGACGGGGCCGACCGGCTGACCCAGTCGATCGACCCGGTCAGCAACACCGCCATAGACTACGGCTACGACAAGGCCAACCGGCTGACGTCCATGGCCTACGGGACCTCGGGCGCGCGGCGCAGCTACACCTACGACGCGCTGAACCGGCTGACCAAGGACCAGCTCACCACTGCCGCGGGTGGCGCGATCGCCTCCATCGAGTACGGCTACGACCTCAACGACAACCTCACCTCCAAGACCACCACCGGCACGGCCGGGGCCGGCACCAACACCTACGCCTACGACCAGTCCAACCGACTCATCTCCTGGACCGCCCCGGGCGGCACGAAGACCGCCTACGAGTGGGACGCCTCGGGCAACCGGGTCAAGGCCGGCGACAAGACCTTCACCTACGACGAACGCAACCGCCTGACCTCGGGCGACGGACACACCTACACGTACACCGCACGCGGCACCCTGCTGGAGGATTCGGCCGGGATCGTCCGGCGCACCAAGTTCGACGCCTTCGACCGGCTCATCAACGACGACGCCGTCACCTACGGCTACGACGCTCTCGATCGTATGGAGACCCGCACACAGAGCGGGCAGACCTTGTCCTTCGCCTACGAGGGGGTCAGCAACAACCTGGTGGCCGTCACCGACGCCAACGGCGCCAAGCGGGCCACCTTCGGCCGCGACGCGCTCGGCCGCACTCTCGGCATCAACGACGGCACCGGAGCCCAGCTGGCCTTCTCCGACCTACGCGGCGACCTGGTCGGGGCCTTCGCCGCCAACGCGACCGCTCTGGCTGATTCGGTGGCCTACGACCCCTTCGGCGAGGTCATCACGCGCACCGGCCCCGAGCACGCGCTCGGCTATCAGGGCGGCTACACCGACCCCACGACCCGCATGATCAACATGGCGGCCCGCTGGTACCAGCCGACCACCGGCAGCTTCGTCTCGCGCGACACCCTCACGCAGAACCCCGACCCGTCGGTCCAGCTCAACCGCTACGCCTACGCCAACAACAACCCCCTCACCAACGTCGACCCGGACGGGCACAAGAGCACGTCGAAGAAGAACCCGGTCGACACCTATGAGGAATGCAAGGGGCAGAAGAAGAAGAGCAAGACGTGCGGAGAGATCATCTCCGACCACAATCGGTGCGTCAAGGACTACGGAAAGTCGTACTGCAAGGAGTCCGAGAAGGAGTACACGACCTGCCGCAAGGAGAACGGCAAGAGCTACTGCAGCGCGACCAAGGACGTCTACGGGGACTGCCGCGCTGACGCGAAGTCCCACATGGGAGTGGTCTCGAAGGGCGGCAGCCTGGGGTCGTGCAGGGACGCGGCCTCGACGTACGCGGAGTGCCGGGCCGCGGTGATCGATCGGCCGACCTGTCTCGACGCGAAGGACAACTACATCGCCTGTCGCGCCGAAGGAAGCACGAGAAAAGTCTGCATCGAGGATGCCGGCAACTATCGAACCTGCCGGGCCGGCCATCCCAACTCCAAGGAGATGTGCGGCAACGCTTCGGACATGTATCGCGGCTGCCGTTACGGCAACAAGACCAGCCAGCCCGTCTGCGCCGCGGAGAGTGATTACTACGTCAAATGCCGGGATCAGGCGAAGGACGCCAATCACAACGGCTGCAAATCCTTCGCCGGCAGCTATTCCGACTGCATGTCCTCCAAGCAGTACGGCAACCATTCGGCGCAGTTCTGCAACACCGCGTACGACTCGCAGATGACGTGCATGAAGACGGACCGCGTCAAGGACTGCAACTGGGTCGACGACGTCTACCTGGAGTGCGCGAAGAAGATGAAGGGCGAGCAGCCCTGCACGCAAGGGGGCGGCTTCACCGGGAAGAAATGCAATGCGAAGGGCGGCGACTGCGTCTACTACCTGAGCAACTCCGCCGCGAACCTCCTCGCAGCCGGCCTCGGTTCGATCACCGGGTTCGCGGAGGCATTGTGCGGGGTAAGCGCCGCCACAATCATCGGCATACCGCTGGGAGTTGTCTGCGGGGCGGCGGCCGGAATCCTCGGCGTGGCGACAGCGGTGATCCTGAACAACAACAAGGGGAACGGGATCTGGTTCAAGTTCAAAACGGGCACGTACTATGATCAGCAGTCCGGAATGTTCATGCCGATGATCAAGGAACTGAATATTGGATCGCAGTAGGTCGACGTCGGGGCGTGGAATACGAATTCTTCGCAGGGTGGTGGTGATGGCGTCCGCGTTCTCCTTCTGGAGCGCCGCCACCCTCATCGTCGCCACCATGCTGTCCGACCCGAAGTCCTGGGCGGTCCCGCTCCTGATCGGCGGATCCCTTCTGGCGGTCATCGGGAGTGTGCTCACCGCCCTTGAGCGGCGACACTCCTCCGGCGCCGGCGAGAGTGACGTCACACCTCGCGATGGGGACGTCGGCTGATGGGAGACGTCTCGGTCAGCGCCGGCCGGGCCGTCTCCCATGGGGCCTGGGGCAGGTGCTGCAGGAAGGCGGTACCTGTCGCGACGTGTGAGCGGGCATTCCGGTCACGGCATCGGGCGGCAGAGGTCCCACGACGTGAGCGAGCCCTGCCGGCTTCGCTCACCCGTAGTGCTCCCCGACCAGCGCGGGCGGGCACGTCTCGCCCGCGAAGATCACCGTGCCGAGCGCCCCGAACGCGTCGGCCAGTGACCAGCCTGCCGCCGCGGGCCGGCGTCCAGTAGATCCCGGCAGCCGAGCCGTCGAACGAGTTGGACGAGCAGAGCAGGACCCCGGTGACCGGCGCTGCGCAGTGGGCCGGGCCCCGGTCGACCATGCAAGGGCGGCGCGCGAGACGGTGACGGGCTTCGGCGTGCCGGTCGAGCCGCTGGTGACGCAGGTGCAGGCGAGCCGCGCCGAGGTCACGCGCTCTCGTGCACCCGCGCCGGCGTCCACCTCGTGCGCCACGCGGTAGGCCGCCCGCACGATGAACGTCGAGTTGAGCACGCTCCCCGGCACGGCCTGCTCCAGCCCGAGCAGCAGTTGCTGGGCGTAGGTGAACGGGATCTCTGTCGTCATTGGCCTCTCCTGGGCGTCCCCGAGATGATCAGCTTCTTGAAACCGGTGAGGAAGGTCGATCGCACCCGGACCGGTTCGCCGGCCACCTCGACGTCGGCGAACGTCGCGAAGAGCGTCGCGAAGAACAGCCGCAGCGTCAGCCGGGCCAGGTGGGATCCGATGCAGTAGTGGTGTCCGCTGCCGAAGGCGAGATGGCGGTTGGGCGTGCGGGCCGGGTCGAACGTGTCGGGGCCGGCGAAGACGGCGGGGTCGCGGTTGGCCGAGCCGATCCAGGCGACCACGGGCTCGCCCGCCGCGAGCTGCACGCCCGACAGCCGCACCGGCCGGGTCGTGTGCCGCATGAAGTGGCTGCCGGGCGACGCCCACCGCAGCGCCTCCTCCACGCCGCCGCGCAGCAGGTCGGGACGGCTCGCCCAGGCGCGGTAGCCACCGCCGCGGGCCAGCTCGAACACCGTCGTACCGGCCACGTGGGGCAGCGTGACGCCGGCCCGAGCAGCAGGCTGTAGCAGTTGGAGACGGCCGTGCCGGGGTCCATCCGGCCGCCGTCCGGCGACAGCATCAGGCTGATCAGGTCGTCGCCCGGTTTGCGGGCGCGTTCCCGTACCAGGTGGACGAAGTAGGCGAACAGCTCGCGGTGCGCCCACATCCTGCGGCACACCTTGGCGACCAACCTGCTGCGCGCGGGCGTCGACGTCGTCGTCGCCGCCGAACTCCTCGGCCATGCCCGACTCGACACCACGCGCCGGTACACCCTGCCCACCCACGCCGACCTCGAAGACGCCGTCAGCCACCTCCCCACTGATCATTAGGGCACCGCTGAACTGGGCGGACTCAATCGCGTGTACCTGGCTGCACCACTCTTACCGACACCCCGGTTCGGCGCCGGTCGGCCACCGGTAGTGGGCGTCGGGGAGGTTCTCCTCGTTGTCGGTGCCGTCTCCCAGCGCCGTCAGGGTGAAGCCGTGCCGTTCGTAGAAGCGGCGGGCGCCGGTGTTCCGCTGGAACACGTGCAGGTCGAGCAGGCCGGGCCGTACCTTTCTGACCTGGGCGAGCAGGGCTGAGCCGACGCCGTGGCCCTGGGCCTCCGGCGCGACGTACAGGTGTTCCAGGCACTGGCCGTCCAGTGCGGCGAACCCGGTGACCTGGCCGTGCAGTTCGGCCACCCAGGTCTCCTGGCGGGCGACCACGACCCCGGCGATCCAGGCCCTGGTCTCCTCGTCGGTGTGCAGGCGCGGCAGGTAGGTCATCTGGCCACGCGCGGCCAGGAAGACGTCCGCGATCCGCTCCGCGTCGCCGTGCCATGCCCGGCGTACGAGAGGCAGCGCGTCGTGTGCCATGAGTTCGGCCATCTTGCGCAGCCGAAGGAAATAGGAGAACGCCCCGGAGACGGGCGAACGGTGATCGAACCGTACGGCACTCAGGTCGGCCAGGCAGGACCGCAGGATGTCCCGATGGTCGGGATGCAGGGCTCCACCCTGACGCAGGTAGGTCTGTACGCAGCCCGCGACGGTCGAGTCCAGCGTGACCAGGGATGGCACCTCCGGAAAGGGCGGTCGCTGGTGCTGGGCCCACAGGGTCTGGACCGTTCGGTGCATCGCCTGATGCGCGTCAGGGCCCGGCCAGCGCCAGCCGTGCCGGTATCGGTGCTCGTCGGCGGACAGGATGCGGCGATCACGTTTCTCCGTCGTACGGCGCAGCGCGAACGCCGCCATCTCCGCCAGCCGGGCTTTCCGGCTGGTCTCCAGGATGTCCAGCGCGCGGAGCAGGGCGGTCTCGTCCGTCCGTATCCGTCCGGCGCGGCCGGTGATGTAGTCCCAGGTCGCGTTGTATCCAACGGGCATGTAACGCTCGACCGCGCATCTGAGGGAGGTGTAGCGCAGGCCGTACGGCAGATCCTGATTCCGGACCCGGCGCGCGTAGGTACCGAAGCTCATGATGCCGCTCGGACGACTCTGCGGACGTTCACCTTCTCGGACACCGTCATACAGTGCCATGTCCGGCTATGAACGGGCCATCGGATATTGCGGCATCCTTTGATGTCAACCCAGGCCGAGCGTTTGGCGTGGCCGTAGGGCGCGGGCGCGCAACGCGGCCTTGGCGGCGGCGGTGCCCTGCGGCGTGAGTGCGAACGGTGCGCTGAGCGGGCGCGTGGGGCGATGGCAGTCGAGTGCTCACAGAGGTAGAAGTTCATCCGCGAAGGTCTATGGGTACGAGTGGGCATGGTGATGGATCGTCCACCGCGTCCTTGCCGAGGATGACACCACGGAGCCCACGGTCAACCGGCGGCGATCGCGTCGAAGCGGGACGCGTCGGTGGCGTGTCCCCAGCGGCGGCACTCCCAGGCCAGGCGCCGGGCACGGAGCCGTAGCGCGTCGGGGGTGCGGTCGGCGGGACGTGGGTGGCCTGCCGATCGGAGTCCTCTCCCGAGCGGGGCGTCGGCGCGCAGGACCTCCTCGGCGGCCGAGGGGTCACCGGTCAACACCCGCAGGAGGGCGCGGCGTACGTAGCCGAAGTCGTCGTTGGGACAGCGCGCGATGTGCTCCTCGGTCGCCGCGTACGCGTCGTCCAGCCGGCTCTGCGTCAGAAGCAACTCGACGTGCAGGCGGTGCAGCCACGACCTGTCGAGCCACCAGCCGTTCCGCGGGATCGCGTGTTCCACGGTGGTCAGGGCGTCGGTGATGCCGCCTTCCTCGCGCAGCAGCACGGCTTCGGCGAGCGCGAGGCGCACCGCTTCGTGGTCCCCTTCGGCGCCGACCGCGTGGGCTTGGGCGAGGAGGTCGCGGACATCGCTGTTGCGGCGTTCGTAAAGGGCAAGGTAGGCCCGGCCGGCCAGCCGGAGGACCTTTACCTCCGGCTGTTTGTGATCATCGGCAAGCGGCGGCGGGAGGAGGCTGAGCAACCGCCGGTCCACGCTCCAGCCGGTCTCGTCGCGCACGGTGGCCTCGATCCGCTCGCCCAGCACCTCGCGCAGCGAAACCTCCAGCCAGTCGTGGTACCACGCGCCGAACGACTCGGCCTGCGGGGCCAGCGCCTCGCCGACGCACGTCCAGTCACCCCAGACCTGGCCCGCGGCCGGGCCGTTGACGACCAGGTGGGAGCGGTAGCCGCAGCCGTGCTCGGCGACCGGCAGCAGTCCCTCGAACGCGGCTTCCATGACGTCGTCGTAGTCCTCGTCGTCCGTGGGCGGCTCCCACTCCTCGGTGAACGGGAACGGGCCGAACCGCGCCCAGGAGCCGTCCGGTCGCACCCCGTGCACCCCGTAGTACGGGCCGGCGCCGCCATTGCCGAGCCGGGTCAGGAACGTGCGGTAGTCGGCCGGAAAGCGCACCCCGATCCGCGCCTCGACGACCTCCAAGGCGGCCTCGTCGAGTGGCGGCGTGAACCGGTAGCGGTGTTCGCGGGCGCCGAAGAGGTCGAGGTCCGTGTCGTACTCACGGAGCGCGTCGAGGCCACGCCGGATGACGTCCAGATCCACAGCGGCACCCTACCCGGAGGCGGCCTGAATACGGCGGAAAGGGACTTTGGGTGTTAAACACCGGGTTGGTGTGGGGTGATGGGCGCCCTTGGTCCGATCGGCCCGGCGGGTGCCGAGGAGCCGGCGAGGCTGATCCCGGCGGACGGCTGCGGCGGGCCATGAAGCGGAGAGACAGGTAGGTTTCAGCCGGGTGGTGTCTCGCGCGCCCACCGGGGCGGCTCTCGCCTGGCGGCTTCGATCGCCGCGCGGGTGGGACGTCCGACCGAATCGGGGATCCGGTCGAGGGGGACGCCGAGCGCCTCAGCCCAGAGGCTGCGCCAGGAGAGCCGCCGGGCGGCCTTTCGCTCGGCGCGGTGACGGCGACGGTGACGGCGGCGGTCGGCCTCCGCCCGGGCCGCGGACTCGTCCCGCAGCCACGGCGGGGTTTTCCTGAGCAGTCCCGCGACGTGGTCGGCCGTCCAACGGCCGCTTGCCGGGCGGAGCCACCGGATCACGTCGGCCGGTATGCCGAACATCTCGGCCACGGACTCGTCGGACAGCCGGGAGGCCGCTCGGGTGGCCTGGTCGACGGTGGCCCGCTCGGCTCGGCGCCGCTGGGAGGCCTCTTCGGCGGCACGCCGCTCCTCCGCCTGGACGGCCTGTTGCAACTCCACCTCCGCCCGCGCTCGCAGCAGCCAGGCAGGAGGTGAGGAGACCGCCTCGCGGAGGAGAGGAGCCAGTAGGTGGCCGCCGAACTGGGGCAGCTCGGCTGGGATCATCTCAATGGGCACACCCAGCTCCCGTTCCGCGTCCCGGGGCGAGACCAGGAGACGCACAAGTTCCACTGATCTCGGGGTGAGTTCGGCGAGCATCGCCTCCAGTTCGGCGCGAGAGAGACGGGCATCCCGCAGGATCTCGGTGAGCGGTGGGACGCGGAGGTCCGCCATGCGGTGAAGGGGCCTGAGCGGCCCCGGCCAGACGCCGGCGGCGGCCATCAGTGCAGCGGTCCACAGGAGGACCCGCACGCCGTCCGCGTCGAGGGTGGGCTTGGTCGCCTCTATCTCCGCGCGGGCCGCGACGGCGCGTGCGAGGTTCAGCTTGCGGGTCTGGACGGCCTTCCTGGCGGCCTCGGAGCGGGAGACCGCCCGCGCGGCGGCGCGTAGCTCGGCGTCCGCGCGGACGTGGTCGGCCAGAGCGTCCACGTCAGCGGCGCGATAGTAGTGGACGGTGAGGGTCTGGCCGTACTTCCGGATCTCCTCGGTGGCCACGGGTGCCAGACCGGCGGCGGCGGTGATCCGTTTGAAGCGGTCGGCCGAGACGCCGAGCCTGGCCGACGCCTCGGTGATGGTGCAGCGGCGCTCCGCGGCGAGTAATTGCCGGAAGTACTCGATGTCGGCTTCGGCCGCCCTGACGGAGACGGGATCGAAGGTCCGGTCGGGAAAGCGCCGGAGCAGGCCGGTCGTGACCGCGAGTTCGATCTCCCAGACGCTGAGCCCGAGCAACTGCCGGATCGCGTTCCTGCCCAGGCCCCGTGCCATGGCCCCACCTCCCGTGTCGGACGTCAGTGTGCCGGGCCGCTACGACATTTCAGTGAGTCGTTATCTCGCGGCGGAGAGTAACCGAGACATCGTCGTGGTTGTCGCAGACGTCATCGCCCCGTAGACCGCCGTCTTTTGGAGTCCAGGGGACGGCACGTCATACGGATCTTCCCGAGTGCCGCCGGTTCTGGGTCGGTTGAATCCACCGATCCTTGGGTGGGCGGCCTCTTCCGTCGCTTCCTCCGCCGACAGCGCACAGCCGGGATCAGTAGTGAGCGATGATGCGTCGAGCCGGGCCGTCCACGGTCACCTGTCCGCCGTAGGGCAGGATCCATTGGGGATCGGTGTGCCCGAAGTCGACCCCGAACACGACCATGGCCTCGGGGTTGTAGGAGTCCAGTGCCCGCAGGATCGCTTCGCGTTGTTCGGCGCGGTAGGTGTCCCGCGCTTCGGGCGCGGTGCGGCGCAGCAGGCCGCTCGCTTTGGCCGTACCGATGAGGATGGCCGGAAACTGCGCGAGCAGACCACGTTCGCCGGCGTTGCGTAGCATGCGGAACACCTCCTGGGCCGAGGGCATCTCCTCGGAGGTCTCCAGCAGCAGCACGCAGCCGGCGTAGTCTTCGACCGGGCGGATCCATCGGTTCGCGGCCAGGTTCCAGTGCAGGATCTCCAGGTTGCCGCCCCAGGTGGGGGCGGTGACGACCCGGTCGGGCCGGTGCCAGCTCCAGCCGGGACTGGGCCGGGTTGGCGCCGCACGGTTCAATGACGCGGGTTCGCCCCAGTCGAGCTCGTCTTCGCTGAACACGTCGACCGGATGCAGTTCGATGTCCCCGCCGGTGAGCAGCGCCGCCCGCAGTGAGTCGGCCGACACCGGGTGCAGGCCGCCGCCGCGCCCCAGGTGCACCATCGTCGATCCGCCGTGATAGCCCGCCACATCAAGGTTCCACAACCAGTTGAGCAGGTTGGTGTTGTCGCTGTAGCCGACGAACGGCTTGGGGTTGGCGGTGACCACGGCGGGATCCAGGAAGGGCAGCACGCTGATCTGGTCATCCCCTCCGATTGTGGCCAGCACCGCGCGGATGTCCGGATCGGTGAACGCGTCCATCAGATCGGCCGCTCGATCCTGTGCCGAGGCGCTCAACCGGCGGGTCGTCGGATATTCCACCGGTTCCAGCCCGAACTCGTCGCGAAGCCGCCGCATCGCCAGCTCATGCACGGCCGGGAACATCCCCGGTGCCGCGAAGGAGGGCGAGACCACCGCGACCCGGTCTCCGGCGGTCAGCTTCGCAGGCGTGGTCAGATTGGTGCGCATGTCTTCATCTAACCGGATCATGCAACTGGAAGCTGATAGGGGAGGTCGACCTCGGTCCCTCAAGCTGAGATCACGGCCATGGTGCCGCGCTGCCCTGGTCAGGGTTGTGGCCATGGGGGAACTGAGCAAGGCGGAGCTGGACGCGTTGGTCGAAGAGGCCACCGTCGACGCCTACAACGAGGACGAGCAGCTCTCCGGGTTCCACGTCATGCTCGATGAGCACTTGGCGCTGCCGTTCCAGACGACCGTCCTGGGGGTCGAGGTCACCGTCAAGGACCGGCCTGCACCTCCGAATTGGGGGAGAGCTGAGCCGGTCGGGGAAAACCGGTCGCTGCCGGGAGCGGTCTGCTTCTACGCTCGATAACCATGACCGTCGAGTGGGCCCCGCTGGGCAAGGACGATGTCGGGGCGTGGGCGGAGTTGCTGGTGGCGATCGACGCGGTCGATCAGGTCGGGGGGCGAGCCGACGCGGACGACCTCGCCGAGGATCTCGCCAACCCGCTGCTCGATCCCGTCGAGGGCACGCTGGGGGCGTGGGAGTCCGGCCGGCTGGTCGCGTACGGGATGACCATGGCTCGGGCCGCGGCCGAGCCGGTGCATCGGATGAGCCTGTGGGGCGGGGTGCATCCGGAGTATCGGCGCCGGGGGCTGGGGGGCCACCTGCTGGAGTGGGCGATCGGCAACACCCCGGTGCTGCACGAGCGCCGCTTTCCCGGGCAGCCGCTCGAACTTCATGTCGAGGTGGACACCCGCAACGAGGGCTTGCGGGCGCTGGTCGCCGGGGCCGGGATGGAGCCCGCCCGGTGGTTCTACGGGATGGCCCTCGACCTGGGCGCCGAGCTGCCGGAGGTCTCACTGCCGGACGGGCTCCAGATCGTCACCTACCGGGATGACCTGGAGGACGCCGCCCGGGAGGTGCGTAACCGCGCCTTTGTCGACCACTGGGGGAGTGTCCAGCACACCGCGGAGTCCTGGCGGAACACCATCGTCGGGGTGAAGGTGTTCCGGCCTGGGAGTTCCTTCGTCGCGCTGGACGCGTCGGGGGGGAGCGTGGGCATTCTGCTCACCCACTATTTCGAGGCCGACACCGAGGCGACCGCGATCTCCAGCTACTGACAATTCTCCCAATAGGGCGTTAGGGTTGGCGCAGCCACCGGCCCCGGGAGTTCGGATGCGTCCCACGGCACTGCTCGCCGCGCTTTCGCTCGTGCTGGTCACCGCCTGCGCCTGCGCCTCCGGCGACGGGCAGGCGGGGCCGGAGGTCGAGGTGCTCGGGAACTTCGGTGACAGGCCCACCGTGCGCTTTCCCGAGGGCGCACTCTCCGGCGGCCTGAAGTTCACCGAGCTGATGACGGGCACCGGCGCGGAGATCGGGGGGAACGACCTGGTCGTCGCCCAGTACACCGCGCACGTGTGGGACGGCAAGGACAACCGCCTGCTGGCCTCCAGCTTCAACCAGGGCGCCCCGGCGTCCTTTCCGCTGAACCAGACGATCACCGGTGTGGGCAAGGCCCTGCGCGGCCACAAGGTCGGCAGCCGGGTGGTCGTCGCGGTTCCGCCGGAGGAGGCGTACGGCCCCAACCCGCCCGGCGGGATGACCGCCGAGGACGGGCTGTTCTACGTGGTCGACGTGCTCGGCGCGTTCCCGCCCGACGCCACCGCGAAGGGCGGGGGCGGGGTCCTCGACGGGGTCAGGGTCACCGGAGTCTCCGGCGGGCGCCCGGTCATCTCCCTGTCGGGCACCGCGCCTCCCGCCGACCTGAGGAGCAAGATCCTCGTCCGGGGCGCCGGGGCCGAGACCCGTGCGGGACAGCTCATCGTCACCCAGTACGAGAGCAGGGTCTGGGGCGAGGACGTCTCCGACTCCACCTGGGCGGCGGGGCAGCCCAAGGCCTTCCAGATCGGCAAGGGCCGCGTCATCGCGGGCTGGGACCGGGCTCTGGTCGGCGTCCCGGTGGGCAGCCGCGTCCTGGTGATCGTCCCGCCCAGGTTCGGCTACGAGAACGGCCTGCCGCCGTCCGTCAAACCCGGCGAGACGCTCGTCTTCGTCGTCGACGTGCTGGCCGCCTACTGACCCGTGCGCCGGGCGTGACCTTTGCCGCCCCCACCTACAATCCGGGCTGTGAGCGGTGATGACCTCGACAAGGTGGCGGTACTTCACGACCCGGTGCGCCGGGCCGTCTACGACTATGTGACCTCCCGTGGCCGGGAGGTGGGGCGCAACGAGGCGGCCGAGGCGGTGGGGATCCAGCGGACTCTGGCCGCCTTCCACCTCGACAGGCTTGTCGAGGCCGGCCTGCTTGACGCGGGCTTCAGGCGGCTGACGGAGCGGACGGGACCCGGCAGCGGCCGGCCGGCGAAGGTCTATCACAGGGCGCGGGGGGAGTGGCAGGTCAGCGTGCCCGCCAGGGACTACCGAACGCTCGCCCTGGTGCTGGCCGAGGCGGTCGAGTCGCTCGGCGGGGAGGAACGGGCCGAGCAGGTCGCGCGACGCGCCGGGGCCGGGTTCGCGCGGCAGGACGATGATCTCGTCGGGGTGCTGCGGCGGCGCGGCTACGAGCCGTACGAGGAGGAGGGCCGGGTACGGCTGCGCAACTGCCCGTTCCACGTGCCGGCCGAGGAGTATCCGCTGCTGGTCTGCTCGGTGAACCTGGGGTTGTGCCGAGGGCTGCTGGAGGCGCTCGGCCAGGACGCCTCGGCGGCCCGGCTGGACCCGCGCCCGGCGGAGTGTTGCGTCACCTTCTCTAAAAATAATGAGAATTGACATAGAAAGGCCGGGGATGATCTGCTGTGCTCATGCATCTGGCCCAACTGAACATCGCCCACATGCGTGCTCCCGTCGACTCCCCGGAACTGGCCCCCTTCGCCGCCGGTCTCGACCCCGTCAACCGGCTGGCCGAGGCGACTCCCGGCTTCGTCTGGAGACTCAAGGGCGGTGACGCCCCCGGGGACACGGTCAAGCACGACTACGGTGACCACCTGCTGATCAACTTCTCGGTCTGGGAGTCGCGCGAGGCGCTGTGGGACTACGTCTACCGCAGCGGCCACCTGGAGTTCCTGCAGCGGCGCAGGGAATGGTTCCTGCGCACGGCGGAGCCGTCCTCGGTGATGTGGTGGATTCCCGAGGGGCACGAGCCGCCCCTGGCCGAGGGAATGGAGCGCCTGGAGCGGCTCAGGAGGGAAGGCCCCACGCCTGAGGCCTTCACCTTCAAGGATTTCTACGACAGCAGCGAGGCCGTGTGGCGTCCGGCGGCGGCCGAGGCCAGGAAGTAGGCCAGGTCCTCGTCCAGGCCACGGCCCATCGTCGACAGCCTGACCGGAGACTCCCGCAACGCCGCGTACAGCCCGTCCACCGGGACCTCGATCAGTTCGTGCCGCGCGGCGAGCGGGCGCGACTGCTCGGCCACCCGCCTGCCGAAGTCGCCGGGCAGCACGGGTACGGCGATCTGGGCGGGGGCCAGCGCCACCCGGCCGTAGGCGGTCAGCGAGTGGTGCGAGACCCCGATGTGGCGCTCGCGCAGATCGCCTTCGCTGACCCGCAGTGCCGCGACCGGGCGGCCGCCGAGGACGGCGGCGGCGTTGATCGCCTCGCCGGCCGAGACGCCGGAGAAGCCCCAGCGGGTGCCGCTGCCCAGGTTGCCCGGCCCCTGGGTGACGACCGCGACGTCGGCCCCCAGGACGTGCCGGGCCGCCAGCAGGCCGGTGTGCGGCGTCACCGCCTCCACGTCGCCGCCGAAGGCCTGGCCCACCGTGACCACCCCGCACAGCCAGCCGGTCTCTCGTAGCCGCGCGCACGACATGGAGAACCAGGCGGGCAGCGCGCCCCCGTCGAGCATCACGTAGGCGACCCTGGCGGGCCGGTGCCCGCCGGACTCCCCGGTACGCGGCGGATTCGAGCCGTACAGGCCGCAGAGAATCGCCGGCAGGGCCGAGTGCAGGTCGGCGACGATCACCGGCATGCCGTCCACGGAGTCGGCGTCACGCAGGAGGTGGTGGAAGGGCGAGTCCTGCTCGTCCGCGCCGAGTACGGTGGTCTGTAACGGGGTGTAGCGTGCCTTCACCAGGTGTCCGGGACCTTGAGGATCTTGTGGCAATCGGTCGGGAACAGCCACCACCATGGCGTAACCTCCCGTACCGAGACCCATCGCGAGCGCGGTCGTGTTGAGCAGCACCACGTCACCGGGCTCCGGGCGTCCCACCAGGGCCGGATAGGCGAGCGCGCGCGCCTCGCCGTCCTCGGTGGTCACGTCGAGTTCCATTGCCCCCGGCCATTCGCGCCGGATCCGTACGACCTCGCCCCTGCGCCATCTGATCACGGGGGAAGGGTAGCGTCACTTGAACAGGGAGGAGGCCGGATGTCGCGCCGGAAGACCGAGCGGCTGCTCAATCTCGTGATCTGCCTGCTGGCCACGCGGCGGCCGCTCAGCGCCGAGCACATCCGCCAGGCGGTGCCGGGCTACGACGCCGACAACGACGAGGCCTTCCAGCGGATGTTCGAGCGGGACAAGAACGAGCTGCGCGAGATCGGCATCCCGATCGAGGTCCACAAGGACCCCTGGGAGGAGGATCCCGGCTACCGGATCGTCCGCCAGGCCTACGAGCTGCCGGAGATCACCCTGGAACCGGACGAGGCCGCGGTGGTGGGTCTGGCGGCCCAGGTGTGGCAACGGGCCAGCCTGGCCGAGGCGGCCAGTGGTGCGCTGCTGAAGCTGCGCGCCGGGGGCGTGGAGACCGACGAGGCGTACGGGGTGCTCGGCGGGGCGTTGGAGCTGCGCGTCGACACCCAGGATCCGTCCTTCCCCGCGCTCTGGGAGGCCGTGCGCGACCGGCGGGCGGTCCGCTTCGCCTACCGGGCGGCGGCCAGCCAGAACGTGCTGACCCGCACCGTGGAGCCGTGGGGCGTGGTCAGCCGCCGTGGCCGCTGGTACATGGTCGGTCACGACCGCGACCGGGACGCGCCGCGGGTCTTCCGGCTCAGCCGGATCGGCGGGGCGGTCACCACCGTCGGCCGCCCGGGTTCCGTGACGGTGCCCGAGGGCGTCGACATCAAGTCCATGGTCGTCTACAGCGACGCCGCGGTCCGGGAGCGTACCGCCCTGGTCCGGGTCAGGCAGGACACCTGCCAGGGACTGCGCCAGGTGGCGAAGGCGGTGCGGCCCGCCGGCGACGGATGGGACGAGCTGGAGGTCGACTTCACCGATACCGGCCGGCTGGCCGGGTGGATCGTGGGCTTCGCCGCCGACGCGGAGGTGGTCGGCCCGCCGGACGCCCGCGACGCGGTGATCTGCCGCCTGAAGGGAGCACTCGCGTGAGCACCGCCGATCGCCTGCCCAGGTTGCTGGCGCTGGTGCCCTATCTGATGTCGCACCCCGGGGCACAGGTGCCCGAGGTCGCGAAGATCTTCGGCCTGAGCGAGAAGCAGCTCATCGACGACCTGCAGCTGGTGTGGATGTGCGGGCTGCCCGGCCACACCCCCGGCGACCTGATCGACGTGTCGTGGGACGGCGGGGAGATCGTCATCGACAACGCCGACACCATCGCCCGCCCGCTGCGGCTGGGGGTGGACGAGGCCAGCGCCCTGCTGGTCGCGCTGCGCCTGCTCGCCGAGATGCCGGAGTTCGGGGAGCGCGACGCGCTGGCCCGGGTCATCGCCAAGTTCGAGCAGGCCTCGGGCGAGGGCGCGGCGGCGGTCAGCAGCCAGGTCGCGGTGGAGGTCGACGCCGCGCCCGACGCGCTGCCCAGCGTCAACGAGGCGCTGCGGCGCGGTAGACGGCTGTCGCTGCGCTACTACGTGCCGGGGCGCGACGAGATCACCCCGCGCGAGGTCGACCCGATGCGCCTGGTCGTCGTGGACGGCCGTCCCTACCTGTCGGGCTGGTGCTACCGGGCCGAGGCGGTCCGGCTGTTCCGGCTGGACCGGATGCTCTCCGTCGACGTGCTCGACGTGCCCGCCGACCCGCCCGCCGACGCGGTGCCGGACGAGGTGACGCCCGGGGTGTTCCGGCCCTCGCCGACCGACGAGCTGGTGGAGCTGGAGCTGACCGCCGCGGGCCGCTGGGTCGCCGAGTACTACCCGTGCGAGGAGGTCACCGAGCTCGGTGAGGGCCGGGTGCGGGTGGCACTGCGCGCCAGGGACCAGGGCTGGGTGGTACGCCTGGCGCTGCGCCTGGGCGACACCGGCAGGGTGATCTCGCCCGCCTCGCTGGACGCGAGCGTGCGCGCCGCCGCGACGGCCGCGCTGAATCGTTACGAGTCGGTCTCCTGACGTGCGGTACTAGGATCTCCCACTATGAGCTGGATCATCGCCGCGCTCTCGCTGGCCCTCGTGGGGCTGGGAATCCTCGGTTTTCTGGCTGTTCGCGTACTGCGCGCGGCCACCGAACTCGGCCGCGAGATCGACCGCGCGCACGGGAGGCTGGAGCCCGTCCGGGTGCTGTTCGGCGAGAGCGGGGGGACGATACGTGTTCCGAAGGGATGAGTCTGCCCTCGAGGCAGCGTACGATCGGACACAGAGACTGCACGTCGTTCGGCGTAAGGATGTGTAATGCCAAACCTCGGAGCCACTGAGCTGATCATTATCGGCTTGATCCTGGTGCTGCTTTTCGGTGCCAAGAAGTTGCCGGAAGCCGCCCGCGGGATCGGCCGGTCGCTGCGCATCTTCAAGTCGGAGACCGCCAAGCTCCGCGATGACGACGAGGCCGACGGCACGACCA
Organism: Streptosporangium sp. NPDC006013; assembly: GCF_040614275.1. Lineage (NCBI taxonomy): Bacteria > Bacillati > Actinomycetota > Actinomycetes > Streptosporangiales > Streptosporangiaceae > Streptosporangium > Streptosporangium sp. NPDC006013. The sequence goes on along the minus strand of NZ_JBEXUE010000007.1, from coordinate 38,620 downwards.
CCACGGTCGTCCAGGCCCAGGCCCAGCCCGCCGCCCCGGCGCCGCAGCCGATCCCGGCCGCGACTTCGACGCCGGCCTCCGCGCAGAGCGTCGAAGAGCAGGCCCGCCAGCTTGAGGAGCAGGCGGCCAGGCTGCGAGCCCAGTCTGGAGCGCCCAAGACGCAGTGATCGGCGGTAGCCTGAAGATCTAACCCCGATCAACCGACTCGTCACCCCAGGATTCGTGAATGGCGCTGCTGAAGTGGCCTAAACCGGGCCGGAACGGGACGGAACCGCCCGCTGACTCTGGCGACGGTCGCATGCCGCTCATGGAGCACCTGCGTGAGCTGCGCAACCGGCTGATCATCGCCATGCTCGGCCTGCTCGTGGGCGTCGTGGTTGGTTTCATCTTCTTTGGCCCGATCTGGCAGTTCGTGTCTGCCCCTTACTGTGGGCTTCCCCAGGCGCAGGAGTTGCGGCCTGGACAGTGCACGATGCTGATCCTCGGCGTCTTCGACTCCTTCTTCGTGAACCTCAAGGTCGCGGCGATGTTCGGCCTCGTCGTCTCCTCGCCGATCTGGCTCTGGCAGATCTGGGGTTTCGTCACCCCCGGCCTGTACCGCAACGAGAAGCGCTACTCGATCCTGTTCATCGTGCTGGCCGTCCCGCTGTTCCTCGCCGGTGCGGCTCTGGCCTACTTCGTGATGGACACCGGGCTGTCGATCCTGCTCGGGTTCGCCCCTCCGGGAACGCTGACCGGCATCACGATCGACGAGTACCTCAGCTACGCGCTGCTCATGATCATCGTGTTCGGCATCTCCTTCGAGCTGCCGCTGCTCATGGTGTTCCTGAACATCATCGGGGTGCTGCCGCGCGCGCTGGTGGCCAAGCACCGCCGGATGGTCATCTTCCTCATGTTCGTCTTCGCGGCGATCGCCACCCCCGGCGGCGACCCGTTCACGATGATCGCGCTCGCCCTGCCGATGGTGGCGCTGTTCGCCCTGGCCGAGGGGTTCATGTACCTGCGGGAGAAGAGGCAGCCGAAGGGCGAGGACTTCTCCCACCTCGACGACGACGAGGCCTCCTCGCTCGACGACGACGCCTCGCCTCTGGGCGACGTGACCCCCGTCGGTGATCCGGCTCCTATCGATTCGAGAACGACCGACACCGATCCCAGCAAATAGGGGATAAGTTCCGATCTGTGCCCGCAGAGATCGCAGTCCTCGTCAATCCCGCCGCCCGCGGCGGCCGTTCACGGGGACTGCTCTCCCCGGTGCTCGACCGGTTGCGGCAGGGCGGTCGCGAGGTCTCGGTGATCCTCGGAGACTCCGCCGCCGACGCCCTGGACCGCGCCTGCCTGGCCGTCGCCGAGGAACCGGAGGCACTGGTGGCCTTCGGCGGTGACGGCCTGGTCCACCTGGCACTCCAGGCGGTCGCGGGCAGTGGCGTGCCGCTGGGCGTCATCCCGGTGGGCACCGGCAACGACATCGCGGGCGCGCTCGGCATCCCGCTGAAGGCACCCCTGGCCGCCGCCGACACCGTGCTGCGCGGGCGGGTGCGCACCGTCGACGCCGCGAAGGTGGGCGAGAACGAGTGGTTCGCCGGGGTGGTGGCCTGCGGCTTCGACTCCCGCGTCAACGAGCGGGCCAACCGGATGACCTGGCCGCCCGGCATGGCCAGATACCTGGTCGCGCTCGCCGAGGAACTGCGCTCCTTCAGGCCCATCCCGTTCCGGATCGACCTGGACGGTGAGATCGTCGAGCGGGAGGCCATGCTGGTCGCGGTCGGCAACACCCGCTCGTACGGTGCGGGCATGCGCGTGTGCCCCGATGCCGTGCCCGACGACGGCCTGCTGGACGTGACGATCCTCGGCGCCGTCCCCCGGGGAGAGTTCCTGCGCGCCTTTCCCCGCGTCTATCGGGGCTCGCACGCGAGTCACCCCGCCGTCACCATGCACCGTGCCCGAAGGGTGCGGGTGGAGGCTCCCGGAGTGATCGCCTACGCCGACGGCGAGCGGGTCGGTCCCACCCCGCTGACCTGCGAGGTCGTTCCCGGAGCGCTGGCGGTCCTCGTTTAGGGCCGCTCCGTTCGCGCGATCGGCCGGATCGCCGGGTAAAAAAGGGGGGACGGACCGGAATCCCGATATCGGTAGGCTGGGAGGTATGACGACCCCGGCGGAACGATACGCTGCCTTCCGTCAGAGCCAGGCTGAGAGTGGGCCGGCGCTGACCTCGTTCCGTGGCCTGTACGACTTCGAGCTGGATGACTTCCAGATCGACGCCTGCCGGGCACTGGAGGCGGGCGACGGGGTCCTCGTGGCGGCGCCCACCGGCTCGGGAAAGACGGTCGTGGGCGAGTTCGCCGTGCACCTGGCCCTGGCGGAGGGCCGCAAGTGCTTCTACACCACCCCGATCAAGGCGCTGTCCAACCAGAAGTACAACGACCTGGTCAGGCGGTACGGCGCGACCAAGGTGGGCCTGCTCACCGGTGACAACAGCGTCAACGGTGAGGCTCCCATCGTCGTCATGACGACCGAGGTGCTGCGCAACATGCTCTACGCCGGCTCCGGCACCCTGGCGGGGCTCGGCTTCGTCGTCATGGACGAGGTCCACTACCTCGCCGACCGGTTCCGCGGCGCGGTCTGGGAAGAGGTGATCATCCACCTGCCCGAGTCGGTGCGGCTGGCCGCCCTGTCCGCCACGGTCAGCAACGCCGAGGAGTTCGGCGAGTGGATGGGAGAGGTCCGCGGCGACACCAGCGTCATCGTCGACGAGCACCGCCCGGTCCCGCTCTGGCAGCACATGCTCGTCGGCAACCGCATCTACGACCTGTTCGTCACCGGCGACGAGGACCGTCGCGCCCAGATCAACCCCAACCTGCTGCGCATCGCCAGGGACGAGGAGCGCCAGGCGTACGGCAGGGGCCGCCGCGGCTACCCGCGGCCCCGCAGGAACGGCCCGCCGGACCGGGCCGCGGCCATCGAGCGACTGGACGCCGACGCCCTGCTGCCCGCGATCACGTTTATCTTCTCCAGGGCCGGTTGCGACGCCGCCGTCATGCAGTGCCTGCACGACGGCATCCGGCTCACCACCGACGCCGAGCGCCACGAGATCCGCCAGATCGTCGACGAGCGCACCGCGCACCTGCCCGACGAGGACCTGGCCGTGCTCGGCTACCTCGAGTGGCGCGACGCCCTGGAGCGGGGCCTGGCCGCCCATCACGCGGGCATGCTCCCGGCCTTCAAGGAGGTCGTCGAGGAGCTGTTCACCCGCGGCCTGGTCAAGGCCGTGTTCGCCACCGAGACCCTCGCGCTGGGCATCAACATGCCCGCCCGCTCCGTGGTGATCGAGAAGCTCGACAAGTGGAACGGCGAGACCCACGCCGACCTCACCCCCGGCGAGTACACCCAGCTCACCGGGCGAGCCGGGCGCCGCGGCATCGACGTGGAGGGCCACGCGGTGGTCCAGTGGCAGCCGGGCACCGACCCCCTCCAGGTCGCCGGCCTGGCCAGTACCCGTACCTACCCGTTGCGCTCCAGCTTCCGCCCCTCGTACAACATGGCGGTCAACCTGGTCGGCCAGGTGGGCAGGGAGCGGGCCAGGACGCTGCTGGAGTCCTCGTTCGCGCAGTTCCAGGCCGACCGGGCCGTGGTGGGCATCGCCAAGCAGGTGCGCCGGGCCGAGGAGGCCCTGGAGGGCTACCGCCAGGCGATGACCTGCCATCTGGGCGACTTCGAGGAGTACGCCGCGATGCGCAGGGCCCTGTCCGACAGGGAGGCCGAGCTGTCACGTCAGCGCGGCGCGGCCCGCAGGACGCAGGCGCTGCGCTCGCTGGAGGCGCTCAAGCCCGGCGACATCATCAGGATTCCCGGCGGGCGCCGCGCCGGCCTGGCCGTCGTTCTCGACCCCGGCCTCAACTCCCGGGGCGAGGGCCCGTCCCCGCTGGTGCTGACCATCGGCAAGCAGGTCAAGAAGCTGTCGCCGGCCGACTTCCCCGTCCCGGTCGAACCGGTCGAGCGTCTGCGCATCCCGAAGAACTTCAACGCCCGCTCGCCGAAGGAGCGGGCCAACCTGGTCTCCTCGGTACACGCCAAGATCGGCGACCGGGACTTCGGCAAGCCCGTCAGGGCACGCGACCACGCCGCCGAGGACGAGGAGATCACCCGCCTGCGCCGGGAGATCCGCCGGCACCCCTGCCACGGGTGCGACGAGCGCGAGGACCACGCCCGCTGGGCCGAGCGCTACCACAAGCTGCTCCGCGAGACCGAGGGGCTGCGCCGCCGGGTCGAGGGCCGCTCCCACGTCATCGCCCGCACCTTCGACAAGGTCTGCGGGGTGCTCGACCAGCTCGGCTACCTCGACGGTGAGAGCGTCACGACCGAGGGCCGCCGCCTGGCCCAGCTCTACACCGAGCTGGACCTGCTGACCGCCGAGTGCCTGCGCGCCGGGCTCTGGAACGACCTGGACCCGGCCGAGCTGGCCGCGTGCGTCTCCTCGCTGGTCTTCGAGTCCAGGCAGGCCGACGACGCCCGCCAGCCCAGGATCCCCGCGGGCGGCGCGCAGCAGACGCTGGCCGACATGGTCCGTCTCTGGGGTGAGCTGGAGTCGATCGAGAGCGACCACGGGCTGTCGTTCATCAGGGAGCCCGACTTCGGCTTCGCCTGGGCGGCCTTCCGCTGGGCCAGGGGGCACACCCTGGATTCCGTGCTCCGAGACGGCGCCGGTGGCGCGGAGCTGGCCGCGGGAGACTTCGTACGCTGGATGAAGCAGCTGCTCGACCTTCTCGGCCAGATCTCCACTGCCGCCCCCGCCGGGAGCAAGGTCAAGCAGAACGCGAGCAAGGCGATGGACGCGCTGCGTCGCGGGGTGGTGGCCTACTCGTCCCTGGCCTGAGCCGGGCCGTGCGGGGGGCGTACCGGGTACGGCTGGTTTCCCGGACGAGGCGCGGTCAGGCCAGGCTGAAGCGGACCTCGCGGGTGGTCGGGTCGGCGCGGGTCAGCCGCACGCGCACGCTCCTGCCCAGCCCGAGCCCCTCGCCGTCGCAGCGGGCCACCACCGCCGGATCGGTGAGCTGTACCTGGCCCCACGGCCGGTCCTCGGCCACGTCGATCACCACCGCCTCGAACGTCTGGCCCACCCGCTCACGGAGCACGAAGGCCTCCACCAGGTCCACGCACGCCCGCTCGACGCCGTTCGCGCGCCGCCCGGTGGCGTGCATGATCTCCGGCAGCTCGCCCATGGCCTCCTGGACGTCCTGCGGCACCGGCTCGCCCGCCGCGATGGCCAGGCAGATCTCCGTGGCGTAGCGGTCGATGAGCCGGCGCAGCGGCGCGGTCACATGCGCGTACGGCGCGCCCACAGCGGCGTGCTCCGCCTGCGAGGGGGGCTCGCCGTTGAAGGCCACGTAGCCGGCGCCGCGCAGCAGCACCGTCGACTCCTGCAGGAACGCGGCCTGCTCGGGGATCTTCGGGTCGAGGGCGTGCACGACGTCGCCGTACCCGGCACCCTCCGGCCAGGGCACGCCGAGTGCCGCGGCCACCCTGCGGACCTGGGCGACCCTCTCGGCGGGGGCGGGCGGCAGCACCCGCAGCAGGCCGATCTCCGCGTCCAGCATCATCGAGGCGGCGGCCATGCCGGTCAGCAGCGAGATCTGCGCGTTCCACGCCTCGGCCTCCAGCGGGGCGCGCAACTCCAGCCGGTAGCCGTCCCCGTCCGGAACGACCTCCTGGTCGGGGGTGGGCAGCGTGACGCCGCCTCTGGCCCGCTCCAGGGTGAGCCTGAGCCGGCCGATCTCGGCCAGCAGCCGCAGCGTGCCGTCGGCGGTGCCGGTGTCGATCGCGGCCTGCGCGTAGTCGTAGTCGAGCCGCTCGCGGCTGCGCACCAGCGCCCTGGTCACGTCCGCGCCCACGATCCGGCCCTCCGCGTCGAGGTCGACGCACCACAGCGCGGCGGGCCGCGTCACGCCCGGCAGCAGGCTGGCGGCGGCCTCCGACAGCAGGGGCGGGTGCAGCGGCACGCGCCCGTCGGGCATGTAGACCGTCTCGCCCCGGGTGCGGGCCTCGGTGTCGATCGCCCCGCCGGGCCTGACGAACGCCCCGACATCGGCGATGGCGTACCAGACGCGGTAGCCGCCGGGCCGCTCCTCCAGGTGCACGGCCTGGTCGAGGTCCATCGCCCCTGGAGGGTCGATGGTGATCAGTGGCAGGTCGGTCCGGTCCAGCCGGGGCAGGGCGGGCACCTCGGCGACCCACTCGGCCTCGTCGACCGCCGCCCGGGGAAACCCCTCGGGCAGCTTCATCTCACGGCGGATCCGTTCGAAACCGTCGTCGAGCCGGGGGTGGGACTCTCCGGGTACCCGGATGCTCTTGTGAGGCACAGGGAGCAACCTACCGGCTGGCGGTGGTCCCGCCCCACCGGCTAGGGCGAAATGGTCAGATCGGACATTCGGCGGGTGGGTCAGAGCGCGGAGGTCAGGCGTTCCAGCGGCCCGCCCAGGCCGTAGCGCTCGCTCAGCACCGCCAGGGCGTCCGGGTCGCGGGGCTTGGTCGGGAGCGTGAGGTCGGTCTCGGGCAGGGGCGCGTCGCGGGCGACCCAGACCACCTCGGGGGCCACCCGCAGGTAGTCGCGGGCGGCCGACAGCCTGGCACGCTGGCCCGAGGTCAGGTCGCCGTCCCCGTCGACGGCGCGCAGCAGCGCCTCCAGTGAGCCGAACCGGGTGATCAGAGCCGCCGCGGTCTTGTCGCCCACCCCCGGCACGCCCGGCAGGCCGTCACTGGGGTCGCCGCGCAGGGTGGCGAAGTCGGCGTAGGAGCGGCCGGGGATGCCGTACTTCTCGGCGACGGCGGCCTCGTCGACCAGCTGGAGGTTCTTGACCCCTCTGGCGGTGTAGAGAACGCGGACCGGCCGGGAGTCGTCGACCAGTTGGAACAGGTCGCGATCGCCGGTGACGACGTCGACCTGGCCGCTCGCCCGTGCGGTGAGCGTGCCCATCACGTCGTCGGCCTCGTAGCCGGGCACGCCGATGCGGGCGATGCCCACCGCGTCGAGCACCTGCTCGATCACCGGCACCTGCGGGGCGAGCGTGTCCGGAGTCTCCTCGGCACCGTCCTCGGCGACCCTGTGGGTCTTGTACGTGGGGATGGCCGCCACCCGGAAGGCGGGGCGCCAGTCGGCGTCCATGCAGGCCACGAGCTCGTGGGGAGAGTGCCGGCGGACCAGCATGGCGATCATGTCGATGACGCCGCGCACCGCGTTGACGGGCATGCCCTCGGGTGAGGTCATCGACTCGGGAATCCCGTAGAAGGCGCGGTAGTACAGCGACGGGGTGTCAAGAAGCATCAGGCCGGGCATGGCGACCATTTAACCAATCAGCCGAGCACCCCGATGGCCAGAACGCAGGTGTCGTCCTCGGGATTGGGGCCGCCGATCACCTCGATGAGCTGATCGAGCCCGTCGTTCGGATCCCCCCTCAGCAGGGCCGCGGCCTCCATGGTCAGCGCCAGGCCCTCGTCGATGTCCCGGGTGCGCCGCTCCACCAGCCCGTCGGTGAAAAGCAGCAGCAGGTCGCCCTCCCGTAGCTCGACCCCGGCCAGCTCGTACGGCTCGTCGGGGGTGGCGCCCAGCAGCACCCCGGCGGGCGGGTCGAGCTGGGTGGCGGTTCCCTCGCGGACCAGGATCGGTGCCGGGTGCCCGGCCTGTCCCCAGGTGAACATCCTGGTGGCCGGGTCGAGGTGACCGACGATCGTGGTCGCCGTCGTCTCCGGCATCCGGTGCAGCACGAAGTCGTTGAGCCAGGCCAGCAACCGGTCGGGGGAGTGGCCGGTCATCGCGAGGCCGACCAGGGCGTGCCGCAGCTGGGCCATCTGGGAGATCGCGGGCATCCCGTGCCCGGCCACGTCGCCGATGGCCAGTAGCACCCTGTCGTCGGGCAGGGGAACGGCGTCGTACCAGTCGCCGCCGAGGCTGGGCTTGGCATCCGCCGCCACATAGCGGACCGCGATGCGCGCGTGCGGCAGGTCGATGGTCTCTCCAAGGCCGGGCATTATCGCCTCGCGTAGCGCGAGGCTCATGTGGTGTTCCTGCTCGGCCTGCTCGCGGACCCGCAGCAGCTTGCTCCGCGACTCGGCCATGATGCGCTCGGCGCGACGTCGGCAGGTGATGTCCTGGACGACACCGTGCACGGCGGCGTGACCGCCGGTCACGACGGGGTCGAGTACGGCGCGAAGGTGGCGGAGCTCGCCGCGGCGGCGGATGCGGAACTCGACCTCGCCGGGCTCGGCCCGGTGCATGACGGACCACAGACGCAGGTCGAGGTCGGGACGATCGGTCGCCTCGACGTGGCCGGCCAGATCGCGCAGGTGAATCGGGCCGTCGCCGGGATCTCGGCCGAATATGGTGTACACCTGATCGGACCAGGTGGACTCTCCGGTCTGAAGATTCCACTCGGTCCAGCCCATATCGCCCAGGCGTTCCGCGTGCGCCAGGCGGGTGTTGAGGAGTTGCCGCTCCACGGCCATGTGCCCGTCCGGTTCGTCTGGCAACCGCTGCGCCATCTCAGCGGCGATCGACGGAGCCGAACCGGTCACTTGGTCGTTTCGTGGGTGGAGGGGGGGCTGGTGGCCGCCCACTACGCCGACCATGTAGCTCGCTCTCGGAATGTATGGCTTTGCGGACATTTTGCCAACAAAATGTGATCGTACTTCAACGGATTGTAGTGGCGGGGCTGTCGTCGTACCTTCCTTTTCCTGAGTTTCGGTCCCGGGGCCGCTCCCGGATGCATCGCCGCTCCGCCCGGGATTAGATTGGTCGGTGTGACGACGGAGTCCTCTGATCTCTATCCCGTGACCCGCCTGGAGGCCGCCCGCGAGGCCGCCGCCACCGCCGGGCTCGACGCGCTGCTGCTCACGCCAGGCCCAGACCTGCGTTATGTGACCGGTTATGAGGCGCTGCCGCTGGAGCGGCTCACCTGCCTGGTGCTCCCGGTCGTGGGTGAGGCGTTCCTGATGGTGCCCCGCCTGGAGTTGCCCGCTGCCGAGCGTTCTCCGGCGTCCAGGCTCGGCGTGGAATTCGTCCCCTGGGACGAGACCGACGACCCGTACGCGGTCGTCGGCGGGCGTTTGGGTGCGGTTGGAAAGGTGGGCCTCGCCGACCGGATGTGGGCGATGCAGTCGCTGCGCCTGCGCGATGCGATCCCCGGAGCCGAGCAGGTGCTCGCCGGGACGGTCCTGCGCGGGCTGCGGATGCGCAAGAGCCCGGCCGAGGTGGCGGCGCTGCGCGAGGCGGGCGCCGCGATCGACGCCGTCCACGCCCAGGTGCCCGGCTTCCTGCGGGCCGGCAGGACCGAGCGGGAGATCGGCAGGGACATCGCCGAGGCGATCATCGCGGCTGGGCACTCCACCGTCGACTTCGTCATCGTCGGCTCCGGTCCCAACGGCGCCAGCCCGCACCACGAGCTGTCGGACCGGATCGTCAGGGAGCGCGAGCCGATCGTGGTCGACATCGGGGGTCAGATGCCCGGCGGCTACTGCTCGGACTCCACCCGCGTCTATGCCATCGGCGAGCCTCCGGCGGGCTTCCTGAAGTACTACGAGGTGCTCAGGCACGCCCAGCAGGCGGCCTGCGACGCCGTGCGTCCCGGGGTGCCGTGCGAGGCGATCGACGCCGCCGCGCGAGACGTGATCGCGGCCGAGGGGTACGGCGACTACTTCATCCACCGCACCGGCCACGGCATCGGCCTGGAGACCCACGAGGAGCCCTACATCGTCGCGGGCAATGCCGAGCCGCTGGCGCCCGGTTTCGCCTTCTCCGTCGAGCCGGGCATCTACCTGCCCGGGGCACACGGCGCCCGCATCGAGGACATTCTCATCTGCACGGAGGAGGGCGGCGAGCGGGTCAACCACCGCACTCGCGAGCTCGTGGTCGTCTGACGGGTGCCCCGCAGGCCCCTGTCCGGTCGCGCCCCGGGGGAGCCGTGGCCGTCCGGCGGGTGCCAGAATCGGGGTGGCCGGCGACCCCGGCCACCCACCTTCGTCGTCCGCGCCAGGACCTGGAGCACGCGGATGCGATCCCCTCCCCCCGAGCCCAGGGGCGGGGTCTCCACGTTGGAAGGATTCAGATGACCGTTGAGCGCGTTCTGCCGACCGGTGACGCCCACGACCTGCTGGACCTGGTCCGCGACCTGATCGGCAAGGAGGTCACCCCCCGGGCCGCGGCCGACGAGTCCGCCGGGCGCTTCCCCCGGGAGGTGTTCACCACGCTGGGCCGCGCGGGACTGCTCGGCCTGCCCTACCCCGAGGAGCATGGCGGGGCGGCACAGCCGTACGAGGTCTACCTGCAGGTGATCGAGGAGCTGGCGGCCGGCTGGCTGGCGGTGGGGCTCGGCCTGTCGGTTCACACCCTGTCGTGTTTCCCGGTGGCCGCCTACGGCACCGCCGAGCAGCGCGCCGCGCTGCTTCCCCGGATGCTGGGCGGTGAGTGGCTGGGCGCCTACTGCCTGTCGGAGCCGCAGTCGGGGTCCGACGCCGCCGCGCTGGCGACCCGGGCGGTTCCCGGCGAGGACGGTTACACGGTCGACGGGGTCAAGGCCTGGGTCACCCACGGCGGCGCCGCCGACTTCTACACGCTGATGGCCCGTACCTCGGCCGACGGCGCGCGCGGCATCTCCTGCTTCCACGTGCCCGCGGGGACGGAGGGGCTGTCGTTCGGCGCGCCCGAGCGGAAGATGGGCATGAGGTCGTCACCGACCGCCCAGGTCCGCTTCGACGGGGTGCGACTGGGGCCGGAGGCGCTGCTGGGCGCCGAGGGAGAGGGCTTCAGGATCGCCATGGCCGCGCTGGACGGCGGCAGGCTCGGTATCGCCGCCTGTGCCGTCGGCGTGGCGCAGGCCGCCTTCGAGGCCGCCACCGCGTACGCCGCCGAGCGCCGCCAGTTCGGCTCGCGGATCGTCGACTTCCAGGGCGTCGGCTTCATGCTCGCCGACATGGCCACCCAGATCGCCGCCGCCCGCGCCCTCTACCTGGACGTCGCCCGGCTGCGCGACGCGGGCCGGCCCTACGGCACGCGGGCGGCGATGGCGAAGCTCTTCGCCACTGACATGTGCATGAAGGTCACCACCGACGCGGTCCAGGTCCTCGGCGGCTACGGCTACGTGGAGGACTTCCCGGTCGAGCGTTACATGCGGGAGGCCAAGGTCCTGCAGATCGTCGAGGGCACCAACCAGGTCCAGCGCCTCGTCATCTCTCGCGCCCTCGCCAGGAGCGACCGGGCGTGACGTCCCGACCGGCCGGGCGGTGGGCTCAGGCCCGGGCGGAGGGGATCCCGGTCGTCACCCCGAGGCGCCGCCGGAGTTCTGGGGGCCGGTGTGGATGATGGCGGCCCACAGGTCCGGTCGGCCGGGGTATCGCTCGCGAAGGGCCAGGCTCGCGCCGTGGACGGCGTCGGCGACGCCGGCGCCGGGCGGGACGCCGGGATCCAGCCGGGCGTAGACGTGGTCGGCCGCCTGCGCGGCGACATCGTCCCTGATCCCCCACAGTGTGGCAATGACGTGCTCGTAGCCCGCGAGCTGGAAGGCCGACGCCAGGTGGATCGCCTCGTCGGCGATCCTGCCTGTCGGGGCGGCGGTGTGGCATGCCGAGAGGTAGGCGAGCTCCGCGTGGGGCAGGTCCTGCCGGGCGATGTCCAGAACACCGAGCCGGTCGTGCCCCAGGGCCAGGTGGCTCCTGGACGGCCGGTGCGGATCGGCGTAGGCGTGACCGGCGAAGTGCAGCCAGGCGTGATCGGGGAGCGCGGCCAGCAGCCGCTCGCGGGAGACCGCTCCCAACAGGACCGACCCGGGAATCCGGTGCGCGATCCGCTCGGCCTCCTTGACGGTGGCGGGCAGGTCGCTCATCCCCGGTGTGCGGTCGACGGCCACGACCAGGGGACGGCGCGGACGTGGAGGCGCCGGGGGCCGCCGGCGGGCGTGCTGCAGGGCTCGCAGCGTGGAGGTGTACGAGGACACGACGTGGTCGAGCACGCCCGGTTCCCCCGGCCGCCCCGCCGCGTGCAGCGGAAGGTACGAGAGAGCGGCGGTCGGGCACCAGCAGACACGGGGAGCGGGCCCGCCGGGCGCGGGAGGTCCGGTGAGGCCGAGGGCGTCGAGGACCGGCGCGGCGACCGCGTCCCACAGCCAGCTCAGCGTCTCCTCGGCGACGCGCATGTCCACGGTGCCCTTGACGGCCAGGTGGAATCGTATGGCGTGCTGGAACGACCTGTCGCGGTCCAGGAGGGGAAGGTGGACGGACTCGACGCCGTCTTTCCGCACGATCAGGGCGTCGCTGCGATAGGGACTCACATTGACGACCACCACGGGGTCCTCGCCCACGGTGGCGATCAGATCCTCGCCACGCGGGGGCACGAGAAGGCCCATCGCGTGAACCGCCCGCAGCGCCTCCTCCCACTCGGCCGCCAGGCGCCAGCGGTGCTCGGCGGTGAGGCCGCCGGCCATGGCGGTGCCGAGGACGGAAGGCTCCTGATCCAGCAGGCCGCGCAACCGCCGCACGCGGAGCGCCAGCTCCGGTGCGCGCTCCTCAAGCTCCCCCAGGTCGGAACGGGTTTCCAGGGACTGGGCGAACAGCAGGCCCCGGCCGTACTCCAGCAGCTCCAGTGCCCGGACCGGCTGCCCCTGATGGAGGGCGCACGCCGCGGCGTCCAGGCCGAAGTAGGCGTTGCCCCCGAGCACGCGTTCCTGCTCGGCCCTGGGCAGCCTGCGGGTGGTGGCCAGGGGAAGCAGCCGTACGGCTGCCGCGAACCCGTCCGCGCCCTCCTCCCAGCGCCCGTGGTCGGCCGCGGCCTGACCCCATTTCCAGCTCGCGCGGAGCCGGTCGGACAGATTCCCGGTGGGGGACCGCGCGACCTCTCGCAGCGTCCGCAGCGCCTCGTCGAGATCGGCGGCATCGCCGCTCCGGGTGAATCGCTCCGTCATGGCGTCGCCGACGCCGATGGGGTCGTCCGCCTCGCGCAGCAGGCGGATGGCTTCGGCCAGCTCGCCGGGATCGCCGGTCAGCTGTGCGCGCCGCAGGAGGGTCCGCCCGAGTTCCTTGAGCCCCGCCTGCCGCTGCGCGTCCCCCGGGGGAGCAGCGGCGGCCGCGGCCCGGCAGAGCTCGACGGCCTCGTCCAGCGCGGGCCGCTCACCCGTGTGGTCGAACCTGATCCTGAGCGCCCAGGCGAGTCCGGAAAGCAGCAGGGGAGTGTCCCGCATGGCGGGGCCGGTCTCGGCGACCGCCTGGCGCTTCCGTCTGACGCCCTCGTTCAGCCAGGTGGCGTCGCCGCTCGCCTGGAAGCGGAGGAGCTGGACCGTGCCGAGCAGGTCCAGGTGCAGGGCCCGGCCCGAGGCCCCGGGCGGAACGGCGTCGATGCTCTCCTCAAGCGCGTCGGCGGCCTCGGGGAAGGCGGACAGATCGCCGAGGTAGGCGGAACGGATGAGGATGACCTGCGCGTACGCGGGGAGAACCGTGTAACGGCCGGCCGACCGGAGGGGAAACATCTCCAATGCCTCGCGGGCGATCCGCATCGCCTCCTCGATGTCCTCCTCACTGCCTCGCCCGGCGAATCGCATCGTCAGCGACATGGCGAGCCGCGGCACGATGAAGGAGTGCTGCGGATCACCGGGGTTCAGGCCGCCGGACGCCGCGCGCAGCGCCACGACCGCCTCCTCCAGGGCCGTTTCGTCCCCGGTGCGGATGGCCAGGTTCCGCAGCGCGCTGCCGAGCGCGCTCCGGGCGATGACCAGGTCCTTCGACGGCTCGTCCCCGAGCAGTTCCACCGCCTCCCGCAGCGACGCGACCGACTCGGCCAGCGACGCGTCGTCACCGTGGCGCAGGTACACCTCCTCCAGAACGTTTCCAAGGGTCGTCAGGCAGGCCGCCCGGATCGGATCCTCGGCGCGGACACGCGCCACGGCCTCTCGCGCCGCGTGGACGGCGTCGTTCAGCGCAGGCCCGTCGGCGGTGAGGACGTAGAGGTTCCGCAGCGTCATGGCGAGATCTTTCAGGCACGCCACCCGCTCGGGAGCTTCGGGAGGGAGCAACGCGGCCGCCCGGCGCAGCAGCGTGGCCGCCTCCCGCAGCTCGGCCCCGTCCCCGGTTCTCAGCGAGGACTCGGACAGCACCCCGCCGTAGGTCTGGAACACGGCGGCCTCCGCGGGATCGCCCGGAGGGCAGGCCTCAAGGGCGAGCCGGCCCGCGTCGATCGCCTCCGCGATCACGGACGGGTCACCGCCGTGCAGGAAACGGTGATGGAGGACGGCGCAGAGACCCAGCGTGGAGCGGAGTCGTTCCCGGCTGCCGGGCGGGGCGCTCGCCCATGACCGCCGGAAGGCCGTGGCGGCCTCCTCCAGGAGCCGTAGGTCGCGGGAGACCTCGAAGTGGTTCGCCGCCGCGAAAGCCAGGGCGTTCAGATACTCGGGCGTCTCGGGGCTGTCGGCGGGGAGCAGGGTGACGGCCCGCCGGGCGGTCTCCACCGCCTCGTCGAGGGCGTCCTTCTCGCCCGCCGAGGCGAACCACTCCAGTGCGTACGAGGAGACTTCCCCCATCAGGGCCGGCAGCATCGGGTCGCCCTCGGGCGTCAGCGATTTCGCCACCATGAGGAGCAGCCGGCCCAGCGCGATCCTCTCGTCCTCGGTCGGCAGGAGGCGCAGCGAGCCGCCGTCCGGGTGAAGCACCCCGAGGAGCCGGTCACGATGGCCGGGGCGCCTCCGGCGCATGTGCTGGATGAACGGCAGGACCTGCTCCGGCACCGTGAGCCCGCAGAGATCGGAGAGGTCGAGGAGGACGAACATGGCCACGAAGTCCGGCGAGTCCATGGCGAGGTCCGCGGAGCCGCGGTCGCTCGCCCGGTATCTGACGCCGTACAGCATGCCGGTCGCGTAGAGGAGCACGGCGGTCTCCCGCGGCGGCAGTCCCTCGTGGTCGCGGAGCCAGGTGCCAGCCCTGTACAGCAGCTCCGCGGCGGCGGCACTCGCCCAGGGGCTCAGCACCTGATCCGGACGGCCGTCGTTGATGATGCCGCCAAGGCGCGTCAGGACGTCCTGGATGGTGATCTCCACACCGTCTCCTCTCCGATCTTCCAAGAGTGCGCGACGGCGGAAGATCGGCCAAGATTGACTTCGTGAGAGAGCAGAGTTCCCCCATGTCCCCCGGCGGGGATCCGGCCGAGCGGGGTGTGACCGAGATGCTGCTCGGAGCGCTCGCCGGGTCGGCCCTGCTGCCGTTCCTCCAGGCGGTCGCGACCAAGGCCGGAGAGGATCTGTACACGAGGATCCGGGATCTCCTCTCCGGTGAGAGCCGCGAACGCGCCAGGACCTCGATCGCCGAGGCCGGTCATGTCACGCTGGCCGACCGGGGCTCGAAAACGATCGTGCGACTGCCCGCCGACCTTCCCGCCGACGCCGCGGCGGCGCTCCGAGCCCTGAGGCTGCCCCCGGCGGAGCCGGGGTGGCGCGTCGTCTACTGGGACGGGGCGCACCGCGTGTGGGTCTGCCACGAGGTGGACGCCCCTCCCCGGGGTGCTCTGCGGGTCGACGAGATCACCGGGGACACCCCGCCCGAGCCGGAGCCTCCGGCACAACCCCGCTAGAGCCCGTACGCCTCCAGCAGCCGCAGCCAGATCTCGCTGACCGTGGGGAAGGACGGCACCGCGTGCCAGAGCCGGTCGAGGGGCACCTCGGCGGTGACGGCGATCGTCGCGGCGTGCAGCAGATCGCCCACGGCCGGGCCGACGAAGGTCACCCCCAGCAGGACGCGGCGCCGCTCGTCCACCACCGCCTTGGCCATGCCGCGGTAGCCGTCGCCCTGCAGGTAGGCCCCCGACACCCTGCCCAGGTCGTACTCGACCACGCGGACGTCGAACCCCTCGGTGCGGGCCTGTGCCTCGGTCCGGCCGACCGCGCACACCTGCGGGTCGGTGAAGATGACCTGCGGCGCGCCGTAGCCGTCCGCCACGTCGCGCATTCCCGGCAGGTCGTCGGGCTCGCCCTTGACCCGCGCCGCGATGACGTCGCCGCACAGCCGTGCCTGGTACTTGCCCATATGGGTGAGCAGGGCGCGGCCGTTGGCGTCGCCCACCGCGTACAGCCAGCCGCCGGGGACGCCGGTCGCGCGCATGCTGTCGTCGACCTCCACCGAGCGCCCGGCCTCCAGGCCGACACTCTCCAGGCCCAGGTCGCCGGTGGCGGGGCGCCTGCCGGTGGCCACCAGCAGCTCGTCCGCCTCGACGGGCGGGCCCTCGGACAGGTGGAGCGTGACCGGGCCCCCCGGCCCGGGCCGCTCGACCTTCGTCACCTGGACGCCCTCGCGCACCGTGATGCCCGCCCCGGTGAACGAGGCGGCCACCAGTTCCCCGGCGAACGGCTCCATCCTGCCGAGCAGTCCGCCGCGTGCCAGCACCGTCGTCTCTCTCGCGCCGAGTCCGTGCATGGCCTGGGCCATCTCGCAGGCCACCACGCCGCCGCCCAGCACGGCCAGCCGCTCGGGGACGCTTCTGGCCGCCGTCACCTCATGGCTGGTCCACGGCCTGGCCTCGGCCAGGCCGGGGATCGGCGGGATGACCGCACCGCTGCCGGTGGCCAGCACGACCGCGTGCCTGGCGGTCAGCGTGCGGACCGAGCCGTCCTGCGCGGTCACCGCGACCCGCCTCGGGCCGTCCAGCCGCCCGTGGCCGCGGACGAACTCCACGGGCACGCTCCTGATCCACTCGACCTGGCCGCTGTCGTCCAGGTGGGACACCGCCTCGTCGCGCCGGGCGAGCACGGCGGCGGTGTCGATCGGGCCCAGCGTCAGGCCCGGTACCCGGGCGACCTCGGCGGCCAGCTCCACCGGGCGCAGCAGTGCCTTGCTGGGGATGCACGCCCAGTAGGCGCACTCGCCGCCGGCCAGGTGCCTCTCGACGATCGCGGCGGTCAGCCCTCCCCTGACCGCGCGGTCGGCGACGTTCTCGCCCGCCGGGCCCGCGCCCACAACCACCACGTCGAACTCGTCAGACACGACTTACCTCCCAGGCAGAACCGGTCATGGGCCCGCGCCGCTCCCGTGGCGCGGGTCGTATCAGCTTCGCACCCTCCGGTCCGGGCCGGAGCCACGTGCGTGGCTCCGGCGAGGCGCGGGGCCTCGCCGTCTCGCCGTCTCGCCGCCTTGTCGTCGATCGCCGCGGCTCCCTCCTCCGCGTCGAGAGGCGCGGCCTGACCGGTGGTCCCCGCCAGGGCAAGAGCCGCGGGCCAGGGGCGCGGCACAGGGCCTGGCGAGGGGCGGGGCCTGGCGACGGGCGGGGCCGTCCCCCCGCGGGGTCGGGGCCGGTCGCTAGCGGCGGCGTCCGCGAGCCTTCAGGGCGGTCAGGGGAAGCTCGGGAGCGGGCAGCGGGGCGGCGCCGCCGGGCACCGTGCCGAACTCCTCGCCCTTCATCCACTCCTGCCGGAACCTGGCGATCTCCTCGTGGCTGCGGCCGACGAAGTTCCACCACATGACGATCCGCTCCTCGAACGGCTCGCCGCCGATGAGCAGCAGCCGGCCGGCATCCTCGGCCCCTATGGACAGCGCCGAACGCCCGCTGCCCAGGTAGAGCAGCGGCCCGGGGGACAGGTCCGTCTCGTCGACCCGCACGGTGCCGGACAGGGCCAGCGCGGCGTACTCGAAGCCGGGACGGAGCGGGACGGAGATCGCCGCGCCGGCCTCCAGCCTCACCTCGGCCCCGACCAGCGGGGTGTGGACCGTCGCCGGTGACGTGACGCCGCCCAGCTCGCCCATGATGACGGTCACCCTGGCGCCCGGCAGGGTCAGCTCGGGCAGCACCGGGTGGTGCTCGAAGGCCGGAGCCGTCTCGCGGGCGGCGGAGGGGAGCGCCACCCACAGCTGGACCCCGTGCAGGGCGGCCTCGGCGGCCGACTCCTCGGAGTGGGAGATGGCACGTCCCGCGGTCATCAGGTTGAGCCGGCCGGGTCTGATCAGTTGCTCGCTACCGAGGCTGTCGCGGTGCAGGATCTCGCCCTCCACGAGCCAGCTGACGGTCTGCAGCCCGGTGTGCGGGTGCGGGGGGACGCTCATCGTCGTCTTCTCCGGGCCGTAGTGGTCGACGAAGCACCAGGCGCCGACCATTCTGATGTCCCGGTTCGGCAGGGTTCTGGTGACCTTCATCGCCCGCGGGCCGCCCAGCACCACGTCCCTGCCGGCCAGCACTTCGGTCACCGGCTCCGCCACCACATCCGCGAGGCCGCCGCACGCCGACTCCCGCGGATCCGTTTCCAGGTTGCTCATTTCGCGACTGTACGTTCTGATCCGGCCGCCACGGGAACCGGGTCGCGGGATTGCCCGTGGGTTGGGACCGTGCCGTGACATCCGGGCGATGCGTGTGCTCTCCGGTGCCGTTACCGTTTACGGGATGGAGGAGATCGACCGCTGTATCGTCACGTTGCTGGCCAGGGATGGCCGGATGAGCTTCACCGATCTCGCCAGGGAGACCGGGTTGTCGGTGTCGGCGGTGCACCAGCGGGTGCGCAGGCTGGAGAAGCGCGGGGTGCTGCGGGGTTACGCGGCGCTGGTCGACTACGACGCCATCGGGCTGCCGCTCACCGCGTTCGTGTCCATCAAGCCGATCGATCCGGCCGCCGCGGACGACGCCCCGGAACGGCTGGCCCACCTGAGCGCCGTCGAGGCGTGCCACAGCGTGGCCGGGGACGAGAGCTACATCCTCAAGGTCCGGGTGGCCTCGCCGATCGCGCTCGAGGAACTGCTGAACCAGATCCGCACCGCCGCCAACGTCTCCACCCGCACCACGGTCGTGCTCAGCACGCCGTACGAGCACCGTCCCCCGGAGCCGGCCGGCACGGAGGCCGGTAAGCCCGACGAGCGCGCCTGAGCCCCGCAGGCGCAGGTTACTAAGTACCGATTTGCCGGGCATGGGGTAGTTAATCCAAGCTGAACGGGTGTCTGCTAGGAAGATCATTATTGACTGTGACCCGGGGATCGACGACGCCCTGGCGCTCGCCCTCGCTCACGGGAGCCCCGACCTGAAGGTTCTGGGGATCACCACGGTCGGCGGCAACGTCGACCTGGCCAGGACCACGGACAACGCGCTGCGGCTCCGCGAGTTCCTGGGGTTCGGCGACGTACCGGTCACCGCGGGCAGTGCGGGCGCCCTGCTGCGCGCCCGGGTGGACGCGGCCGACGTGCACGGCGGCTCCGGTCTCGGGGACGCGCTGCTGCCTCCGGCGACGCTCCCGCCGGCCGCCGGGCACGCCGTCGACTTCATCGTCGAGACGCTCAGGGCCGACCCGGGCGAGGTGACCCTGGTCGCCATCGGCCCGCTGACCAACGTGGCGCTCGCGGTGCTCAGGGAGCCGAGGATCGTCGACTGGGCGCGGGGGCTCACCATCCTCGGCGGGTCGTACACCCGGGGCAACTTCTCCCCGGCGGCCGAGTTCAACATCGCCGCCGATCCGGAGGCCGCCGCGATCGTCTTCGGCGCGGGCTGGACGGTGACCATGATCGGCCTTGACGTGAGCCGTGCCGCCATGACCACGGAGGCGGTGGCGGCCCGAATGGCGGCCATGGGCAGGCTCGGCACCGACCTGCTCATCCCGTGCGTACGGTTCTACGGCATGATCACCGCCGACGACGGGCCCGCGATTCACGACGCCTGCGCGGTCGCCCACCTGATCGACCCGTCGCTGATCACCCTGGAACCCGCGGTCGTCGACGTCGAGACGGCGGGCCGCTTCACCTCGGGGATGACCGTGACCGACTTCAACCTCCGGGGCCGCGCCCCCAACGCCCTGGTCGGCACCTCGCTTGACGTCGGCCGCTTCTGGGACCTTCTGCTGGCCGTCTACGCGCGGGTCGCGGAGTCGATCGAACGCCGGGAGAAGCGCGTCGGACTTTGACCGGAAGACCTCGGGCGGGGTGCCCGGTCCGGGGAGAGGCCGGACCGGGCCCCCGGGCTACGGCGACACGACGTCCACGAGCGGAGGTGGGGGCGCCGGTCACGTCGGCCGGTCGGTGCGTCAGACGCGCTGCCACAGGGCCGGTACGTTCGGCGGCTCCCATCCGGCGTAGGCCGTGTGCCCCTGAAGGCAGCGGTAGGTCACGCCGCCGTAGGTGACCTGGTCGCCGGCCCTGTAGTTCGTTCCGGCCCGCCACGTCCCGCCCGGCGGAGGGCTCGTGGTCGGCGTCGGGCTGGGCGACGGGGTGCCGACGATGTTGAGCACGAAGTCGAACGTCGCCTCCCTGCCGGAGCCGGCCGTGCGCACGGTCATGACCAGTGACGGGTCGAAGATCGTGTCGGTGTTGTTGCGCGGTTCGTTCGGGAAGTAGAGCTGGGTGGTGAGCACCGGCCGGTTCGGGGCCTGGACCTTGACGTGGATGTGCCGGGTGCGTCCGGGATACAGGCCCGGAACGATCGTGGTCAGCTTGAACGCGCCCTGGGCGTCGCTGAACTGGTGCCCGCGGAAGCCGAATCCGCTGTTGTCGTAGGCGCCGTTGGTGTCCGCCTGCCAGAAGTCCAGAAGCGCGTTGGCGATCGGCTGGCACGAGCGGCCGAACACGTAGCCGCTGACGGTCAGCGGGACGCCCGGTGTGCCGGGCCCGACCAGTGAGGTGCGCCGTGGCGAGTTGGGCTTGAAATAGGGGCCCTCGGTCTGGGCGATCGTCGGGTCGTCGCCGTCGTCGCAGAAGGGGGTGGGGTCGAGCAGCCCGTCCGTCCGCTGCGCGTCGCGGCCCAGCACGGGAGCCTGGCCGACCAGCAGCGGGATCGGGGCGATGAGAGCGGCCTTCAGCAGGGTCTTGCGGCTGATGCCCCCGCTCTCGCTGCCGGTATTCTGGTGGTGGGTGTTCTCGGCGTCCACAATGGCCTCCTTGGCCTCCGGGGGGACGTGCCTGGACGCGACCTGTCGAACGCGTGCGGCGCCGGGGCGGCCGGTCGAAACCGGCACCGTGCGACACCGCCGCGGGGAACCGGCGAGACCTGGCAGCCTGGACGTGCACAAGGCTGACATTGGACGTGAGACCGCAATACCCTTCATGTTTCTATAACTTTGCCATATGGCTACCGTGGTAATAATCACGCAGGTGAGGGCCGCCCGAATAAGGCTTTCGCCACGTCATACCAAATATTTATGACACGAATGGGATGACATGACCGGCGAAATTCCAACGGGGTGATTCACCTCGCGGATATCTCCGTTTCACCGCATGGGAACGGGGCGCCTCCGCGACGGCCGGGTCCTCCGCGTGAAGCCCGGGTGGCGACGGTTGTCTACAGCGTTCGACGCTGGGCAGGTACTTCCTGTGGACACTGGCGAAAGGAGCCGGCTGTGCCTGACAACGATGTACTGATCATCCGATTCCACCCGGTGGGGGGTGAGGACGTCTCCGTGACGAGCGGGGATTTCGACGGGGAGTCCGAGGCGGTGGAGGCGATCTCCCGTGCTCTGGACGAGCGGCGCAGCCTGGTGCTGACCCAGGTGAGATACGGCTTCGAGACCGAGATGATCGGCATGGTCGTCAACCTGGCCAACGTGGTGTCGGTGCGGGTGTCGAAGACGGACGGAGCCGAAGCCGGCCAGTACCTGTAACGGCTGGTCAGGGGAGAGGCGACCGCACCGCACGCGGGGACGATGAGCCTTCTCCCGGACGGCCCGGAGCGGAGACGCCCGTTACCGCACCGTGCGCGGGGAACACCGCCTCCGCAGCCGGTACCCGGCGGCCCTCTCACCGAACTCCGCACCTGGATGCGACGCCGGGGAGAGGACCGATCTCCGGGAGGGGGACGGGGGAGCCGGGCGCGTCTCAGGTCAGGGCGTGGAAGTGGGCCCGCAGGCGGGCCCTGGCCTCCTCGGTGGCGCCGAGGGCGTCCAGCCCCAGGAGGGCGGCCCCCATGATGGGGGCGACGTCGGCGACGATCGGCTTGGCCTGCGGGGCCCGCTCGGCGAAGCCCCGCTCGAGCAGCTCGCTCATCAGCGGGTCGCGGGCGGTGAGCACGCCGCCGCCCAGGACCACCTCCATCGGCACGGCGAGCAGGTCCAGGCGGCGCAGCGCGACCACCGCGAGCACGACGACCTCCTCGGCCATCCGCGCCACCAGCGAGCGGGCCACCCCGTCCCCCTGGGCGGCGACGGCCATCAGCACCGGTACCAGCTCGTTCAGCCTGCCGTAGGGCAGCTCGCCGAAGTGGATGTCCAGGGACACCTCCTCGACGGTGCGGGTGCCGAAGTGCTCGCGGATCGCGGAGGTCAGCGCGCTGGCGGGACCCCGGCCGTCCTCGGCGCGTACGGCGTGCCAGAGCGCCTCCTCGCCGAGGCCGAGACCACCGCCCCAGTCGCCGGTGAGCCGCCCCAGGGCCGGGTATCTCGCCACCTCCCCCGTGGGGGAGACCGCCACCGCGTTGATGCCCGCGCCGCACACCACGGCCACGCCCGCGGGGCCCGAGGCCCCGGCGCGCAGCAGCGCGAAGGTGTCGTTGCCGACGGTCACCTCCGTGCCGTACCCCCGCAGGAGGATCTCCGCGCGGAGCGCGTCCTCCTCCACCGGCAGGTCCGCGCCCGCCACGTAGGCGGCCACGTGGTCGGCGTACGGCGTCCTCGTCCCCTCGCCGAGCGCGGAGCGCACGGCGTCGCCGATCACGTCGATCGCGGCCCCCACCCCCGCGGTCTGCGGCTGGAAGGCGCCGCCGCGTCCGGTGGCGATGACCGAGCCGTCCTCGCCGACCAGCGCGACGTCGGTCTTGCTGTTGCCGCCGTCGACGGCCAGCACCGTCCTCACGCGTTCGCCCAGGACAGGTGCCCGCGGTTGGCCTCGATCAGGCGCCGGGCCAGCTCTTTCGAGAGTGCGGCCTGCCCGATCAGCGGGTGGGCCAGCAGCGCGTCGGCGACACGGTCCTCGCCGCCGTGCAGCGCGGCCGCGAGCGCCAGCGTCTCGTACGCCGTGACGTGGGCGATGAGCCCGGCGAAGAGCGGCTCCACCGGGTCCACCGGCAGCGCGGTCGCGCCCGCCGCGGTGATCGTGGCCGGGACCTCGATGACCGCCTCGTCGGGCAGGAACGGCAGCGTGCCGTCGTTGCGCAGGTTGACCACCTGGGTGTCGCCGCGGTCGCCGACCAGCGAGGCGATCAACGCCACCGCGGCCTCCGAGTAGAAGGCCCCGCCGCGCTTCTCCAGGAGTTCCGGCTTGGTGTCCACGGCCGGGTCGGTGTACATCTCCAGCAGCGCCGTCTCCATCGCCGAGACCTCGGCCGCGCGCGACGGCCCGGTCCGCTGCTCGGCCACCACCAGGTCGTGCTCGTAGAAGTAGCGCAGGTAGTAGGAGGGGACCACGCCCAGGTGCCGGATCAGTGCGGCGCTCAGGCCGACGTCCTCGGCGATCTCCGCACCGTGGCTCTCCAGCAGCCGCGGCAGCACGTCGACTCCGTCCAGGTGGACGGCCCGCTCCCAGGTGAGGTGGTTCAGGCCGACGTGGCCCAGGGAGATCCGCTCGGGGGCGACGCCCAGGTTCGCGGCGAAGCGGCGCTGGAAGCCGATGGCCACGTTGCACAGGCCGATGGCCCGGTGTCCGGCCTCCAGCAGCGCCCTGGTGACGATGCCGACGGGGTTGGTGAAGTCGACGATCCAGGCGTCGGGCGCGTGCTTTGCGACCTTCTCGGCGATGTCCAGCACCACCGGTACCGTGCGCAGCGCCTTGGCCAGCCCGCCCGCCCCGGTCGTCTCCTGGCCGACGCAGCCGCACTCCAGGGGCAGGGTCTCGTCCACGTCCCGCGCGGCCTGGCCGCCGACGCGCAGTTGCAGCAGGACCGCCCCCGCCCCGGCGACGCCCTCCTCGACGGAGGTGGTGGCGACGACCGTGGCCGGATGCCCGGCCCGCGCCAGCATCCGGCGCGCCATGCCGGACACCGGTTCCAGCCGGCGGACGTCCGGGTCGACCAGCGCGATCTCGGTCAGTGGAAGCTCGTCGCGTAGCCGCGCGAACCCGTCGATCAGCTCCGGCGTGTACGTCGAGCCGCCCCCGACAACGGCGAGTTTCACCCTTTTACTCCTGTCAGCGTGACGCCCTCGATGAAAACCTTCTGGGCGAAGAAGAACACGATGATCACCGGGGCCATGACGAGCAGGGTCGCCGCCATGGTGAGGTTCCACTGCACGCTGTGCAGTGCCCGGAAGGACGCCAGCCCGAGGGAGAGCGTCCAGTTTTCCTCGTTTGTCTGGGCATAGAGCAATGGACCGTAGTAATCGTTCCAGCAGTAGAAGAACTGGAACAGACCCACCGCCGCTATCGCCGGACGTGCCATCGGCAGGATCACCCTGACCAGGGTCCGGAAGTCCGAGCAGCCGTCCACCCGGGCGGCCTCGGTGTACTCCCGGGGAATCGTGACCAGGAACTGCCGGAGCAGGAAGATCGAGAAGGCGTCGCCGAGCAGCATCGGCAGGATCAGCGGCCACAGCGTGCCGGTGAGGTCCAGGCGTGCCCAGATGAGATAGACCGGGACCGCGACGACCTGCGGTGGCAGCATCATCATCGTGATGACCGCGAGGAAGGCGAGTCTGCGCCCGCGGAAGCGGAAGCGGGCCATCGCGTAGGCCACCGGGATCGACGACAGCAGCATGAACGCGGTGCCGAGCCCGGCGTACAGGAACGTGTTGCCCAGCCAGGCCAGCAGCCGCGACCTGGCGAACACGTCGGCGAAGTTGCCCCAGTTCCAGGTGTCCGGCCACAGGTCGGCGGTGAGGGTCTGGTCGGTGCTCATGACAGCCGTCAGCGCCACGAACACCAGCGGGCCGATGAACATCAGCGATAGCGCCACGGCGAGGGCGTGGGTGGCGATCCAGTACAGGATCACCCGGACGCGCGGGCCGCGCGCGGCGGGGCGCGGTGCGGGGGAGGTGGCCTCGGCGGACCGCGTGGTCGGGGTGGTCAGGGCGGTCACCGGTCTCCTCCTTCGTCGAACGCGCGGAACCGGCGGAGCAGGACGAGGGTGAAGAGCATGGAGACCGCGAACAGCAGCAGGGCCAGCACGCAGGCGTAGCCCATGCTGAAGTCGCGGAAGCCCACGTGGAACAGCCACTGGGCCAGCGTCAGCGTCGACAGTTCGGGGTAGCCGGGGACGAAGGCGGTGCCAGGGGAGTCGGTGACCCCTGAGGCGACTCGGGAGGCGATCATCGCCTGGGTGAAGTACTGCAGGGCGTAGATGACGCCGGTGACCGCCGAGAACATCAGCACTGGCGAGATCGTCGGCAGCGTGATACTCCTGAACTGCCGCCACCCGCCTGCCCCGTCGATGGCCGCGGCCTCGTACAGGTGCTTGGGCACGTCCAGCAGGGCCGCGAGGAAGATCATCATTGTGTTGCCGATGCCCCACATGGCCAGCATGGTCAGGCCGGGCTTGGACCAGTCCTTGTCCCCGAACCAGTCGGGCGCGGGGATTCCGAAGAACTCGATGAACTGGTTGAGCGGTCCCGAGGGGTTCAGCAGGAACACGAAGGAGACCGTCCCGGCCACCACCGGGATCAACGACGGCAGGTAGAACACCGTGCGGAAGAAGCCGACGCCCGCCTTGAGCCGGGTGAGCAGCCATGCCACGCCCAGCCCGAAGACCACCTGGGCGGGGACCATGAAGACCACCAGCCACAGCGTGTTCTTGATGGAGACCCAGGCCCGGTCGTCCACCAGGAAGTAGCGGTAGTTGTCCAGGCCCACGAACTCCAGGGTGAACAGGTCGTAGCGGTGGAAGGAGAAGTAGACGGTCGCCGCGAGGGGGTAGGCGAAGAACACCGCGAACCCCACCAGCCAGGGCGACATCCAGAGGAGGGCCTTGAGGCCCTCGCCGCGCCGCCGTCTGGGCGGCGCGGCGTGGACGATGCTCATCGAGGATCAGCCCCCGGAGAGCTTCAGTTTGTCGTCGAGGCGCTTGTCGACCGCGGCCAACCCGGCGTCGAGGTCGGTGGCCGAGCCGTTCTCCCACTTGACGAGGAACTCCTGCAGCGAGTCCTGGTTGAAGGTGCTGTTGACGTTCGCCGGGACCGTGCTCGTCTTCGGGTGGGCGAAGATGTCGAGGAAGGTCTGGAAGTTCGGGTCCTTGTCCAGGTCGGGCGACTCCAGTGAGGCCTTGGTGGTCGGCACGTTGCGCAACGCGTTGGAGAGCGTGACCAGTGCCGAGGTGTCGGTGGTCAGATACTTGACCAGTTCCCAGGCCGCCTGCGGGTTCTTGGCGCCCTTGGGTACGCCGATCACGGTGCCCGCGGTGAAGCCGCTGCCGTACAGGTCGGGCTTGGTGTCGGAGACCGGGAGCGGTGCGGTGCCGTAGTCGAGGTCCGCGGCCTCACCGGCGATCATGGCGTTACGCCACTCGCCGTCCAGGACCATGGCGACCTTGCCCTTGTAGAACGGGTGGGCGGCCGACCACTCCTGGCCCAGGCTCTTGCGGAACTTCTCCAGCTTGTCGTAGCCGTACCAGTCGACGAGCTCCTTCTGCCAGCGCAGCAGTTCCTTCCACGCCGGGTCGGAGCCGACCGCCGAGGTGCCGTCCGGCTTGTACCAGGTGGCGCCGACCATCGGGGCGAGGTGCGAGGCGGAGTTCTCGTAGTACTGGAAACTCGGGATGAACCCGGCGACCTTGATGTTGCCCTCCGCGTCGCGGACGGTGAGCTTCTTGGTCAGCTCGGTCAGCTCCGAGAGCGTCTTCGGCGGCGCGGAGCCCTTCATCAGGGCCTTGTTGTAGTAGAGCCCGTACGCGTCGGCGAGCAGGGGCATCACGCACCGCCTGCCCTCGTACTCGGTGTAGGAGCGCGAGACCTCGGGCAGCACGGACAGGTCGATGCCGTCCTGCTTGATCACCGGGGTGAGGTCCTGGAACGTTCCGCTGCGGCACCACTGGGCCACGTTGTCGGTGGTGAACGAGGAGGCGATGTCAGGGGCCTTCCCGCCGCGCACCGCCTGGGTGATCTGCTCGTCCTGGACGCCCTTGACCAGCTTGACGGTGATCTGGGGGAACTTCGTGCGGAATCCTGCGATGGCGTCCTCGAACGCCTTGACCTCGGCCGGCGCGGAGAACCCGTGCCACAGCTCGATGGTGGAGGCCGGCAGCGCGGCGGAGGCCGAACCCGAGGGTTTGGGCTGGGAGCCCAGCGCGGGCGCGCTCTCCGTGCCCGCGGTGCAGGCGGTCAGGGCGGTGGCCGTCAGGGTGGCCAGGGCGAAGGTGAGAAAGCGTCGGTGCACGACGGCTGCCTCCTGGGGGGTGGGGGGTACACGGGAGGGTCAAGAAGGGACTGTGGAGCCGAAGACCTCGTCGCGGACGGTCGCGAGGGCCAGGTCCAGCGCGCCGGCGAGGACGGGATTGCCCTCGACGGTTGACAGCAGCAGCGGTGGTCGGGGGATGGTCAGCGCGTGGAGTTCGTGCTCGACGAGCTCGCGCAGGATGTCGCCGCCCGCGAGCAGGGTCCCGCCGGTCAGCACGATGATCTCGGGGTCGATGACCGAGGTGATCGAGGCCATGAGCGGGTTGACCAGGTCCCCCGGGCGGACCCTGCTGGGCGCGGCGACGCTCGCGGCCGCGGTCTTCGGGCTGACGGTGCTGCTCGGCGTCACCTACGGCTTCCGCGGCCGGGTGGTGGGCTCGCTGCTCGGCGACGCCATAGTGGTGCAGGCCCGCCCGGCCGACTACGCGGCTGTCGCGGTGATGTTCGGGCTGGCGGTGCTGGCCGTGGCCGACGTGCTCTACCTGGGGGTACGGGAGCGCGACACCGAACTGGCCGCGCTGCGCGCCTCGGGCTGGTCGGGGGGCTCGCTGGCCCGGCTGATCGTCCTGGAGGGGGCCGGTATCGGCCTGCTCGGCGCCCTCGCCGGGGTCCTGGGCGGGGTGACGGCCGCGTTCGCGCTGGCGGGTGACCTGCCGAGTGCGGTGGTCGTGGGAGCGGCGGTCGCGGCGGTGGTGGCCGTCACGCTCGCGGCCCTGGCCTCCGCTGTTCCCGCCCTGCTGGTGCAGCGGCTTCCGCTGGCCCTGATCCTCACGCGGGAATGAGCCCGGCTCCGGTGCTCCGCCCCACGGTGAGCGGGCCGCTCAGCGGCGGGCGTGCCGGACCAGCGCCTCGAACAGGGCCGGCTCGTCGTCGGTCTCGGGATGCCACTGGACGGCGAGGGCGAACGGATGATCCTCCACCTCCACGGCCTCCACCGTGCCGTCCTCGGCGTGGGCGGTCACGGTCAGGCCCTCGGCGAGCAGGTCAACGGCCTGGTGGTGGTAGTGGGCCACCTCCACGGTCTCGGTCCCGAAGACCTTCGAGGTCAGGCTGCCGGGGGCGAGCCGTACCGGCATCCTGCCGTAGCTGCCGGGGGCCGGGGCGTGCCCCTGGTGGCCCACCACGTCGGGCAGGTGCTGGTGGAGGCCGCCGCCGAGGGCGACGTTCAGGATCTGCATGCCCCTGCAGATGCCAAGGAAGGGCAGGTCCCGCTCCAGCATCGCCCGGACCAGTCCCAGTTCGGCGTCGTCGCGGAACGGCCGGACGTAGCCGGTCCGCTCGTGCGGCTCCTGCCCGTACCGCTCCGGGCCGACGTCCCCGCCGCCGGCCAGGATCAGCCCGTCCAGGCGCTCCACGAGCGTCGCGGGGTCGCCCGCGGGCGGCAGGATCACCGGCTGCCCGCCCGCGCGGGCCACGTGGTCGACGTAGTCGTACGGCAGCAGCGCGGTGGTCGTCTCCCAGACGGTGAACCTCGCGGGCTCGACGTAGCAGGTGATGCCGATGACGGGACGGGACATGGTCTCTTTCTCACGCGGACGCCGGGGACATGGGACATCCGCCCACGTCCTCGCACGTTATCGGGGCCAGGGTATGGCCTGGGCAAATCCCGCCACCGCCGGTCGCGAAGGTGGCGGGGGCGGAGATGGCGGGGAGCGGTCAGAGTGGCGTGACGTAGGCGCCCGAGATGCCGCCGTCCACCAGGAACTCCGCGCCGGTGACGAAGCTCGCGTCGTCCGAGGCGAGGAACGCCACCGCGGCGGCGATCTCGGTCGCCTCGGCGAAGCGGCCGATCGGGATGTGCACCAGGCGGCGCTGTGCCCGCTCGGGGTCCTTGGCGAACAGCTCCTGCAGCAGCGGGGTGTTGACCGGGCCGGGGCAGAGCGCGTTGACCCGGATGCCCTCGCGGGCGAACTGCACGCCCAGCTCGCGCGACATCGCCAGCACCCCGCCCTTGGAGGCGGTGTAGGAGATCTGGCTGGTCGCCGAGCCCATCACGGCCACGAACGACGCGGTGTTGATGATCGACCCCTTGCCCTGCCGCCGCATGTACGGGATGGCGTGCTTGCAGCACAGGTAGACGGAGGTGAGGTTGACCTCCTGGACCCGGCGCCAGGCGTCGATGCCGGTCTCCAGGATCGAGTCGTCCTCCGGCGGTGAGATGCCCGCGTTGTTGAACGCGATGTCCACGCTGCCGTAGCTGTCGAACGCGGTCTGGAACATCCGGACGACGTCGTCCTCGCTGGTCACGTCGGCCTTCACGAACAGGCCGCCGACCTCGGCCGCGGCCGCCGCGCCGGTCGTCTCGTCCAGGTCCACGCACACGACGCGGGCGCCCTCCTCGGCGAACCGGCGCGCGGTGGCCAGGCCGATCCCGCTACCGGCGCCGGTGATGACGGCCACCCGGTCCTGCAAACGCAGCATCGCTTCTACTCCTCGGAAATGAAGACGTTCTTGGTCTCGGTGAACGCGGACAGGGCGTCCGGTCCCAGCTCGCGGCCGAGGCCCGACTGCTTGAAACCGCCGAACGGGGTCCAGTAGCGGACGCTCGAATGCGAGTTGACGCTCAGGTTGCCCGCCTCGACGGCCCTGGCCACCCGGAGCGCCCGGCCGACGTCACGGGTCCAGATGGATCCGCTCAGGCCGTACGGGGTGTCGTTGGCGATCCGCACGGCGTCCGCCTCGTCGTCGAACGGCAGCACCGACACCACCGGTCCGAAGATCTCCTCGGTGAACGCCCGGTCGTCGGCCGAGGTCGGGGTCAGGACCGTCGCCGGGAACCAGAACCCCGGCCCCGACGGGCACGTGCCCCGCAGGTGGGGCGGCTCGGTGACGTAGGAGGCCACCCGCTCCCGGTGTTCGGCGCTGATCAACGGGCCCATCTCGGTGCTCTCGTCACGGGGGTCGCCGACCCTGACCTTCAGCACGGCCTCGCCGAACCGGGCCAGGAACTCGTCGTGCACCGAGCGCTCGACCAGGATCCGGGAGCGCGCGCAGCAGTCCTGGCCCGCGTTGTCGAAGACCGCGTACGGCGCGGTCGCCGCCGCCCGTTCCAGGTCGGCGTCGGCGAAGACCACGTTGGCGCTCTTGCCGCCCAGCTCCAGGGTGAGCCGCTTGACCTGCCCGGCGCAGACGGCGGCGATCTCCTTGCCCACCTCGGTGGAGCCGGTGAACACGATCTTCGCCACGTCCGGGTGCTCGACCAGCCGGGCGCCCGCGACCTCTCCGGCGCCGGGCAGGACCTGGAACACCCCCTCGGGCAGCCCGGCGGCCAGGGCCAGCTCGGCCAGGCGCAGGGCGGTCAGCGGTGTCCACTCGGCGGGCTTGACGATCACGGTGTTGCCCGCGGCCAGCGCCGGGGCCGTCCCCCAGGTCATGATGACCATCGGGAAGTTCCACGGCACGACCACGCCGACGACGCCCAGCGGTTCCCTGAAGGTGACGTCCAGGCCGCCGGGCACCGGGATCTGCAGGCCGTGGTCACGCTCGGGCGCCCCGGCGTAGAAGTCGAGCACGTCGGCGACGTTGCCCGCCTCCCAGCGGGCGTTGCCGATCGTGTGCCCGGCGCCCGCGACCTCCAGCAGGGCCAGTTCCTCGGCGTGCTCGCGCACCAGCGAGGCGAACCGGCGCAGCAGCCGGGCCCGGTCGGAGGGGCCGACGCTCCGCCAGGTGGCGAAGGCCCTTCTGGCGCGCTCCACCGCCCTGTCGACCTCGGCGGCGTCCGCCATCTCGACCTCGGCGATCACCTCTTCTGTCGCCGGATTTATGATCTTCACCGTCACATCCGTTCGAATCCTCGGAACAGCTCCCAGTCGGTCACCGCCGCGTCGAAGGCGGCCAGCTCGGTCCGGGCGTTGTTCGCGTAGTGCGCCACGACGTCCTCGCCGAAGACGGAGGCCGCGAACGCGGAGCCCTCCCAGAGCTCCAGCGCGTCCCGCAGGGTGTGCGGGACGGTCTCCGCGCCCGAGGTGTAGGCGTTCCCCGTGACCGCCTCCTCAAGCGGCAGTTCGTTCTCGATGCCGTGCAGCCCGGCCGCGACCAGTG
Organism: Streptosporangium sp. NPDC006013; assembly: GCF_040614275.1. NCBI lineage: Bacteria > Bacillati > Actinomycetota > Actinomycetes > Streptosporangiales > Streptosporangiaceae > Streptosporangium > Streptosporangium sp. NPDC006013. Next base: position 7,358 of record NZ_JBEXUE010000007.1, on the reverse strand, counting down.
CCGAGACCGCCAGGTAGGGGTTGACGTCGCCGCCGGGCACCCGGTTCTCGATCCGCAGCGAGGGGCCGTGGCCGACCAGGCGCAGCGCGCACGTCCTGTTGTCCACGCCCCACTTGACGGCGGTGGGGGCGAAACTGCCCGGCACGTACCGCTTGTAGGAGTTGACGTTCGGCGCGTACAGCAGGGTCAGCTCGCGCATGAGGGCGAGCTGACCGGCGATGAAGTGCTGTCCCGTCGCGGACAGTCCGTGCGCCTCGGAACCCGCCATGACCGGCTCTCCGGCGGTGTCCCTGAGCGAGATGTGGATGTGGCAGGAGTTGCCCTCGCGCTGGTTCGGTTTGGCCATGAAGGTGATCGACATGCCCTCCTGGGCGGCGATCTCCTTGGCGCCGTTCTTGTAGACGGCGTGGTCGTCGCAGCTGGACAGGGCCTCGCCGAAGCGGAAGGCGATCTCGTGCTGGCCGAGGTTGCACTCGCCCTTGGCCGACTCGACGTACATGCCCGCGCCCTCCATGCCGAGCCTGATCCTGCGCAGCAGCGGCTCGACCCTGGCGGTGCCGAGGAGGGAGTAGTCGACGTTGTAGAGGTTGGCGGGCGTCAGGTCACGGTAACCGCCGCGCCAGGCGTCCTCGTAGCTGTCGTTGAAGATCACGAACTCCAGCTCGGTCCCGACGAACGCCCCCCAGCCCCGCTCGGCCAGCCGGGCGAGTTGCCGGCGCAGGATCTGCCGCGGCGAGGCGGCCACGTCGGAGCCGTCCTCCCAGAGCAGGTCGGCCATCACCAGGGCCGTCCCCTCCTGCCACGGCACCCGGCGCAGGGTGGACACGTCGGGTTTCATGACGAAGTCGCCGTATCCCCGCTCCCAGGAGGACATCGCGTAGCCGTCGACCGTGTTCATGTCGACGTCGACCGCGAGCAGGTAGTTGCATCCTTCGGAGGCGTGTCCCAGCACCTCCTGCAGGAAGTAACGTGCCGACAGGCGTTTCCCCTGCAGGCGGCCCTGCATGTCGACGATCGCCAGCAGCACGGTGTCGATCCGTCCTGCCCGCACCTCGTCGTGAAGTTCGCGGACGTCCACACGCCCTCCTCGCCGGAGTCTTATTGGGCTAGTGTCAGACCATTGACGTGTAGCGGGGGGAGCATTGTCAAGGGTCGGAGGAGATCAATTGGACGAGGTGTCGCGACTGGCGACCGTGCTGCGGCCGGTGCGCGCGGGTAACGCGTTCGAGGAGACCGTGGAGCGCCTGCTCCAGGTCATCAAGCTGGGGCTGGTGGCCGAGAAGCTGCCGCCCGAGCGGGAACTCGCCGCCCAGCTCGGGATCAGCAGGGTCACCCTGCGCGAGGCCATCCGCGCCCTGGCGGAGGCGGGCTACCTCACCGTGCGCCGTGGCAGGTACGGCGGCGCCTTTCTCACCTACACCCCGCCGCGCCCGCGCCGTGACGACCTGCGCAGGGCGGTCGTCGACATGGGCACCGACGACCTGGGCGACGCGCTCACCTTCAGGATGGCCGTGGAGTGCGGCGCCGCCCAGGTGCTCGCCACCACCACGCTCACCGAGGAGCGGCGCGACGCCCTGCGGGAGCGGCTGCGTGAGGTCAACTCGGCGGGGCCCGACGACTACCGCCGTCTCGACACGGCCTTCCACCTGGCCATCGCCGAGCTGACCGGCTCCCCGCTGCTCGCCGCGGCCTGCGCCGACGCCCGGCTGCGGGTCACCGACCTGCTCAACGCCATCCCGGTGCTCCGGCGCAACATCGAGCACGCCGCGATCCAGCACGAGGCGATCGTGACGGCGATCCTGGCCGGCGACCCCGAGGGCGCGCGCCGCGCCGTGGCCGAGCACCTTGAGGGCACCGCCGCGCTGCTACGGGGCTTCCTCGCATAGCCTGATAAAGCGGTGGGGGATTTGCTCCGAGATCGGATCATGGAAACAGGACGGCTGCCGCTGTTCTGTTTCTTTGTCGCGCTGATCGTCGCCTTCGTGTTCACCAGGATCAACGTCCGGCTCATCCGGGCCAAGATCGGCTGGTTCCGTAACGTCAACGTCGGCGAGATGCACATTCACCATGTGGTGTTCGGCGTGGTGCTGACCCTGCTCGGCGGGGTGTCCGGCCTCGTCGTCTCCGGGGTCTCCGAGGGCTGGTACGCGGTGACGGCGGCGATCTTCGGTATCGGCGCCGCCCTCGTCCTCGACGAGTTCGCGCTGATCCTGCACCTGCGCGACGTCTACTGGGAGGAGGAGGGCCGAGCCTCCGTGGACGCGGTGTTCATCGCCGTCGCGATCACCGGCCTGCTCCTGCTCGGCCTGCGCCCCCTCGGCTGGGAGAACTCCGACGGCACCCCCAGGGGCACCTGGCTGACCGCCGGCCTCATCGTGACCAACCTCGGGCTCGCCGTGGTCACGCTGCTCAAGGGCAAGATCTGGACGGGCCTGGTCGGGCTGTTCGTGCCGATCCTCCTGGTGCCGGGGGCCGTGCGGCTGGCCCGCCCGGGATCGCCCTGGGCACACTGGTTCTTCGCTCCGGGCGCTCGGCACCCGCGGCTCCGCAAGATGGCCAGGGCCGAGCGCCGCGAGGAGCGCTGGCGCCGCCCGGTGATCCGCGGCAAGATCGCCTTCCAGGAGTTCGTCTCCGGCCGTCATGACCTCCCCTCCACCCGCCGACGCTCCCGCCGCTGAACCGCCGATGCCCTCGCCATCGTCCTCGCCGTCGCCCTCGCCGTGTGGGCCGGGAGCCGAGATCGGCCCGCGAGTGTGGGCACTGCACGAGCGCGGTCTCGCCCGCGACGTCATCGACGTCGCCTCGGTCTCCGAGCCGTACGGCTTCCGCGAACTCGAACACCTCGCCCGCCGGTACGACGAGGGGTTCTCGCTCGCCGAGCTGATGATGCGGCTGGAGTTCGTCGCCCTGATCGCCGACGAGGACTTCGAGGCCCACGGCGTGCGGGGTGAGCGGCTCTGGGAGATCCGCCGGTTCGCCGGCGCCTGGGTGGAGGACATCGGGCTGCGCCGCGCGGAGGAGGGCGACATCGACTACGACGACGTCCCCGACCCCGACTGAGGGACGAGGGGAAAGCGGCGGCACGGTCGTGGTGAGCTTTCGAACCCGTGCATATCCGGCCGCGCGCCGGGCAGATGACGGCCCTGCCTGCCGAAGGGGTGCTGATCATGGGTCTGATGGAGAAGTTAAACCTGCGCGAACTGAAGGCCAGGGTCAAGCGGAGGCTGGCCGGCCGGACGGGCAACCGCCGGCTGGTGGCCGAGGCCAGAACCGAGGAGGCCGAGGCGAGGCTGCTGAAGACCCAGGACGAGATCCTGGACACCGTCGCGGAAATGCGCAGGGAGTACGGCGTCCGCCGCCACTGACTCCGCTCGCCGGTGTTCCGCCGATGGGCTCCTTGCTGAGCCGGCTCCGGATCGGCGGGGCACCGGTACGCGGCGGCCGCTCCTCGGGCCGGCCCCGGGAGGGGTGGTTTTTCCCCGCACCGCTCATCACTTAATGAGTAGAAATTTCGAGAATTCCGCCTGGTCGTACATAGACAGAATATATGTCTGTTTCGCTATAGTCCGAAGGCATTGCAGGGGCGCGAGTGGACCAATCCTTTTAAAGGTGGGCGAATGACAAGCCTCGATTCAGCGACATCCGTGGTCCGGTCGGCGATCGCCGAGGTGCTGAGCGTACCGAGCGATCAGGTGAAGCCAGGGGCCACCATCGCCGACCACCAGATCGACAGCCTGGAATGGGTGGAGATCTCCGTCATCATCGAGGAGAAGCTGGGCATCCAGCTCGACCCCAGTGACTTCGCCGGGGCGCAGACCGTCGCCGACATGGCGGGCGTACTGCACGCCGCGCTGGCGGCCCGGTGACGCGCGTCGTCGTCACGGGTCTGGGGGTCAAGAGCCCGGCGGGCAACACGGCGGGGGACGTCTTCGCCACGGTGCTCGCGGGCAAGTCGCTCGCGACCGCCATCCCCGAACTGGCCGACGCCCGGGTGCCGGTCTCGATCGGGTGCCCGCTGGCGCCGTTCGAGCCGGATGACTACTTCGGCGGGCGCGAGCTCCGGACCCTCGACCGGACCTCCCAGATCGGCCTCGCCGCGGCGATCGACGCCGTCGCCGACGCGGACGGCCTGCCCGCCGAGGGCTGCGGGGTGTACGTGGGCACCGGCGGCGGCGGGTTCGCCACCTTGGAGAACCTGATCGTGGGGCACACGCTCGGCAGGGAGAAGGTGCCGGTCCACGCGGTTCCGACGCTGATGTCCAGCTCGACGGCCTCGCGCGTCGCCATCAGGTACGGCTTCAGGGGGCCGTGCCTCACCTTCAACACGGCCTGCGCCAGCGGGGCCACCGCGATCGGCGAGGCGCTGCGCGCGATCCGCTCGGGCGTGGTCGGCTCCGCCGTCGCCGGGGGCCTGGACGTGCTGCTCTCCCCGCTCGCGATGGAGGCCTTCGCCCGGGTCGGCGCCCTGTCGGAGCGGACGCACGCCCCCTCGGAGGCGTCCCGCCCGTTCGACGCCGACCGTGACGGCTTCGTCATGGGGGAGGGCGCGGCCTTTCTGGTCCTGGAGCGCGCCGACCTCGCCGAGGCGCGGGGGGCCCGTGTCTACGGCGAGGTCAGCGGCTACGCGGCCAACTGCGACGCCAACCACATCGTGGCGCCGCTCAGGGACGGCTCGGTGGCGGCCGGGTGCATGCGCGCCGCCCTGCTCGACGCCGGACTCGACACCGGCGACGTCGGGCACGTCAACGCCCACGGGACCTCGACCCCGCACAACGACAGCGCCGAGGCCGCCGCCCTGCACGCCTGCTTCGGTGGCCGTACGCCCCCGGTGACCTCGACCAAGGGCGTGACCGGCCACCTCGTCGGCGGCGCGGGCGCGCTGGAGGCGGTCATCGCCCTGCTGTCGGCCCGAGAGGGCCTGATTCCCCCGACCGCCAACTTCGCGGGCGGCCCCGAGGCCGACCTCATCGACATCGTCTGTGCTGAGCCCCGGTCCGTGGCCGTCGCCCCCGTCCTGTCCAACTCCTTCGGCTTCGGGGGCAGCAACGCCTGCCTGGTCCTCACCCCCTCCCTGGATTCCTGACATTCCGTACGGCCCCGCCGGCCCGCCGTGAAACGGCGCCGAACCGACGGGGCCTTCGCTGACCCTCTGATGTCAACTTTGGTTAACAAGATTGGTGACGTCACCGACTTTCGTTACGAAACACGGCGAAGGCGCTCGGGGGGGACTCGTGCGAGGTAAACAGGAAAAGCGGCCGGAGGTCGATCGCGTCGTTTCGAAGGGGGATCGCATTGTCCGAGACCGCGTCCTGGCGGTTGCTGGTCGCCTATTTAGGGCCCCACCGGAAAACCCTGCTGCTGGGCGGGGTGCTCAGCCTCGTCGGCTCGCTGGCCGGATTGGCGATGCCGCTCCTGGCCAAGACGGTGGTCGACGCCTTCGGGGAGCAGCGCTCCCTGCTCGGCCCGGTGCTGGGGCTGACCGCCGCCGTGCTGGTGGGAGCCGGCCTCGGCGCGCTGGGCAGCTACGTGCTGGAGCGGATGGGGGAGAGCATCGTCTTCTCCGCCCGCCGCGGCCTGGTCGACCGGATGCTGCGGCTGCGCACGTCCGAGGTCGACCGGCTCAGACCCGGTGACCTGATGTCCCGGGTGACCTCCGACACCACGCTGCTGCGCGCGGTGTTCGCCAACAGCGTGGTCGAGACGGTCAGCTCGCTCTTCATGATCGTGGGCGCCGTGGTCATGATGGCGATCATGGACTGGGCGCTGCTGCTCATCACGCTGGGAGTGCTGGTCCTGGTCGGTGGGCTCGTCGGCCTGGTCCTGCCCCGTATCCAGCGGGCCTCGACGCAGGCCCAGATCGCGGTCGGCGAGATGGGCGCGGTCCTGGACCGGGTGCTCCAGGCGTTCCGTACCGTCAAGGCCAGCGGTGCCGAGGAGCGGGAGATCGCCGCGGTGACCGAGGCGGCCCGCGAGGCGCGTGACCGGGGCATCGCCGTCGCCTGGCTGGCCTCGATCGCCGGTATCTCGGCGTGGGTCTCCGCGCAGCTGGCCTTCGTGGCCGTGCTCGGCGTGGGCGGCGCGCGCGTCTCCTCGGGCACGCTGGAGGTCTCCTCGCTGATCGCCTTTCTGCTCTACCTGTTCTACCTGGTCGCCCCCATCGGCCAGCTGGTCCAGGGCTTCACGCAGTTGCAGAACGGCCTGGCCGCGGTGCGGCGGATCCGCGAGATCGAGGAGCTTCCCGTCGAGAAGACGGGCGGCAAGGTCTACGAGGTCGGGAGCACTCCGGCCTGGGTCTCCTTCGAGAGCGTCGTCTTCCGCTATGGCGACGACAGGCCGATCATCCACGACGACGTCTCCTTCGAGGTGCCCGCGGGCGGGCTGACCGCCCTGGTGGGGCCATCGGGCGCGGGCAAGTCCACGGTCTTCGCCCTGCTGGAGCGGTTCTACGAGCAGCAGTCGGGGACGATCAGGATCGACGGCCGAGACATCGGGGACTGGCCGCTGGCCGAGCTGCGCGCCTGCCTCGGCTACGTCGAGCAGGACGCGCCGGTGCTGGACGGCACGCTCAGGGAGAACCTCGTCTTCGCCGCGCCGGGCGTGGAGGAGGCCGACATCAGGCGGGTGCTCGCCCGCACCCGCCTGGAGGAGCTGGTCTCCAGGCTCCCCGAGGGGCTGGACACCAGGGTCGGCCATCGGGGGATCCTGCTCTCCGGCGGCGAGCGCCAGCGGGTCGCCATCGCCCGTGCCCTGCTGCGCAGCCCCCGGCTCCTGCTACTCGACGAGGCCACCTCCCAGCTCGACGCGGTCAACGAGCTGCGGCTCCGCGAGGTGATCGCGGAGGTGGCGGCGGAGACGACGGTGCTGGTGATCGCACACCGCCTCTCCACGGTGACCGGGGCCGACCGGATCGTGGTGATGGAGGCGGGCCGGGTGCGGGCCGTGGGCACCCACGACGAGCTGCTCGGCGACGATGCCCTCTACCGCGAGCTGGCCGCCACCCAACTCCTGCTGCCCGGCTAGTCCGGCCGTTCGGCGGCTGTCCGGCATGGTGAAGGCAGCGCGGTGGTTCTGGTGCGGTTGTGTAAATTCATATCGTTCACAAAGGAATAATTCGGACACCGGGCCGATGGTCTGATTCGCCATCCGGCGAACCGGGCATCCCCGCCTGTGCGAAGCCTCTCCTTCGCACCGGGGTGCCCATCGGGCGCGCGCCGCATTCGATCTCCCGATCCCGTCCGTGCGGGACGAAGATCGGGGCGCGACGATCGTTACGGCCACCACCGGGGGGGTGTGACGCCGCCGTGCCGCGCCAGGGCGGCCTGCGATGACCCGGAGTTCCAGCCGGTGGCTGGGAGGGG